>JAKSLA010000080.1 GCA_024401455.1 Paludibacteraceae bacterium
TTTTTCTTTCATAACGTTTCTTTTTTTGTAACGCTATTTCAGGACTAGACATATAACTAACAAAAAAAGGGGCTTCCGAAGAAGTCCCTTTCTTATTGATTCAACATATATTTATTTCAAGAAATTCAATGCTACAATGTAGTACGAACATACCTTGCGGCCTTTAACTTGCGCAGGGACCATCGTAGGGAACTTCTTTATAGCCTCCAATACGGCGGCATCCACATCCGGTGCAACCTTTACCAAGACCTTTTGATCCATGACCTTACCTTGGTCAGAAACCAAGAGTTTCACCATCACTCTCTTGGACGTAATATTTGGATGCAAATTTTCCGCATATTTAGAATCCATTGTTTTATGGAAGAAATAATACATTTCCTCCATTCCACCCGGGAAAGAAGAAGGAACATCAACTTTGTTCCAAATTGTATCACAAACTCCTCCTCTTGGCGAAACGTAATAAGGCGGTGCAGACTGTGCTGAAACTGCAGCTATTGACAAAATTCCAGCAACTAAAAAAAATAATAATCTTTTCATGACGTATTAGAATTTAATGCTGTAAAATTAATCAAAATATTGACAAAAATCTATCTTCCATCAATTCTTTTATCTAAGATAACTATTTTTTTTAAAATATCCAACTTTTTCGACTATCGAGTGACAGAACTGATTTTTGTCACGTTTAGCAAGCGGTCATAGCGGGCACCATTGGGGGAATAATAAACATATATGGCATACTCGTTCTCCGTCTGCCAATACGAGCCACAACTCTTCATCGCCGTAGCCTGCTTCTTTCCGTACGGCAAGAAAAGGTATTGATAGTTATAACCACCATTTTTCAAAACGATGTCCAACTCATATTGCTTACGCTCAAAGTTATAGGTCATTTGGTTACGACCGTTCAACTTGTTGTCGTTAAAATAGCCACAGACATAAAGGGCCCCGTCCAACCACGGCTCTTCTCGCGGATAGGTGAAATGCACTATCGAATAGTCAATCTCCAAATCGGTCCAAATATCTTGTCCATGCACCTTATAGCGACCGTTCACATCCTTATTGTACTTGTAATCATCAAGCCGACGTTTTTCCCCTGGGAAAACCTCCACATTGTAGTACGGATGATGAAAGGATATCCGTTCAATATTTCCACTATAATTGCGTATGTGCGAAAAATCAATGCGTTCGTATTCCGAACCACCCTCAAACTCCAACTGGCGATTATCCTCGTAAAGCAACTCATTCACCTTGATATAAGTTGGCTTCACCTCTCGCACCTCATTGTCAAGGCGCCCATTTTGACGAATCAGCAACTTTATGTCGTCCGCAGAGTTGGCTATATTTGCCCGCTCCGTATTGACCGAAAAATTGAGCAACTGGTAAGCCGTATTGACTCCACGCGTGGTGTTAGAAGCCACCCTACCGGAAACTTCCAAAGCGCTCTGCTCAACTACCATAAACTGAGCCGTGAGCGCCACCCTTTCCGGCGCATCCTTTTCATAAACCTTCAACACATAATTTCCAGACACAAGCGGAGCCACTTTCTCATTCGGTATCTGCACAAGATAATGAGTATAGTCAAAAGTCGTATTGAACGAAGGCTCATACTCATCTATCGAATTATCATTGAACCCTTTCATATACTCCATCTCCAACAACTGCGACGGTGTCCAGTCGGCATTGCAATGGATCAACGAATAAGAATAGTCATTGGGGGCTTTCGACATCAAATCGAAACTGATTTCAATCACATCTTCACTTCCAAGACGCAATATCGGGTCTGACAACTCGTCGTCAAGCAATGTCGCTTGTAACGTGTTGATATTAGGGGCAAAGATTCTATTCTCATACTTTTGTTGGGCAGATCCCATTCCAAAGCCACAAAGGAATAGTGCCACAAGAGAAAGACGCAACATTTTCATTTTCACAATTTTATAAAACAATCGGATAATAAGATGTAGGAAACTACACCCATTATCCGACCTCTATGTTTTCTCTAATAATTACTCGGCACACTCCAACAAGTAGCGCTCAGCCTCAATGGCCGCCTTGCAACCGCTTGCAGCCGCAGTAATGGCTTGTCTATATCGTGGATCAGCAACGTCACCAGCGGCAAAGACACCAGGCACCTTCGTGATTGGCGTTGCTCCCTCCGTCATAATATAACCGTTGGCATCCAAATCCAAATAGTCTGCAAAAAGTTTTGAGTTAGGATTATGACCGATGGCAAGGAATAGTCCGTCAATATCAATAGACAACGTCTCTTCATTCTCGCCTCGGTTTTTAAGCAATTTAGCGCCAGCCACGCCATCCTCACCGAACAAGCCTACCACCTCATGTTTGAAAAGCACCGTTATCTTCTCGTTGTTCAGCACACGCTCCTGCATCACCTTAGAGGCTCTTAGATAATCCTTGCGGACAACCAGATAGACCTGCTTGCACAAGCCAGAGAGGTAAAGCGCATCCTCACAGGCCGTATCACCGCCACCCACGACAGCCACCGTCTTCTTACGATAGAAGAAACCGTCGCACGTAGCACACGCAGAAACGCCCATGCCAGCATATTTAGCCTCGTCAGGCAATCCCAAATATTTAGCAGAAGCACCCGTAGCAATAATCACTGTCTTCGCCTCCAATTCCGTCTCACCGTCGATGACGATATGATTGTGATTCGGTTTCAACTCCGCCTTCGTCACGATGCCGAAACGAATGTCTGCCCCAAAACGCAACGCCTGATTACGCAAATCCTCCATCATTTGAGAGCCGGAAATACCATCCGGATAACCCGGGAAATTCTCAATATCCGTAGTTGTTGTCAACTGTCCGCCAGGCAAGATTCCCTCATACAACACGGGCTGTAAGTTAGCCCTTGAAGCATATATGGCCGCCGTATAACCAGCAGGTCCTGAGCCTATAATCAAACATTTTACCTGTTCCATTCTATTCTATTTTTTCTACTATCAACGTAAATCAATCACTTCTATGCCTTTTACTGACGAAGGGTTGAATACAAATTCAGCGTCGGCCAAGTTCTTCTTGGTCACCTTATCAATATTAAGCATAGTATTGACACCAGCCTTGCCCTGCATCTTGACAGATTGCAAAGCCAACGTCGCCTTGTCTATCACAATCGTAATGATGGAGTAATCATTACTCAAATCTTCAGGATAAAGGTCAACCATCTCCAAGTCCTTGCCGTTAGAAGAGACTGCACCTGAATAACGCATCTTATAGCCAGACTGATAGGATTTCATCAAGAAGAGCGGATTGATATCCTTCAAATCCTCGGTTGACGGATTAGTGATGGTCACCTCGTTGTTTTTTGCCACATAGACTGACTCCGTCTTCCCGTCGAAGTATGTGTCCACACCAGCCACCGAGAGTTTGAACCGCTCGCCCCTCAAAAGGATATTGCCTAAGATCGTCTGCCTTTTGCCTCCCTCTCTCAAATTCTCCATCACCAAAGAGAAGTCAATGGCAAGGCCTGATTTGCTGTCAAAGGCAGCCGTCGCCTTATCTAAAAGTTTCTTGGCCTGCGGGTCTATGTAGATTCCCTGTGTCGCTCCCTTTTGGGCATCAACACCTTGGAAAGAGACCATCATCACCAAGAGCAATAAAAGTCTATTTACTAATTTTCTCATAAGCCTATTCTAAAAAAACTCAAAATTTCTCCGTTCAAGGTTAAGCCACCCCAAAACGAAGAACTGTCTTTATCCACCTCAAAATTAGTGTAAAAAATGAATTGCCAAGCGGGCTATCATCTTTTTTAAGATTTCTTCAAGATTATTGGGCGTTTCATTAAAATCAATATAACACGAATTCTTTGCGTACAAAGCATTTTCGAAGCCCTTTATCGTTGAAGTTTTTGAATGATGCGACTAACATCTGACGCATTAGGAGATGCCACCAGCACCTTCATCAGGCCTTGGTCTATCGCCGATGTCACCTTCTTTTCAAAATCGACATCGATGCTTCCCTCCGTCATAATTTTTCGCGTATTCTTAAATCCAAAGAAGAATTTGTTTTTGACAAAAACTATCTCGTTTGCCTCTAACGTTGCGGCATCAGACGCAAAGAGCAACGCCTGCGAATCTTCTGGAGTATCCGTTTTGAAGATCACACGCGAAGGGAAAGCCGAAAGAATGTCTGCGTTGATCAACTCCGGCTGCTCCATCGTGGCTGCCACCAAATGGACACCGACGGCCTTCCCCAATTCCGTCACACGGGACAATGAGATTTCAGCCGCCTTACTTTCGTTGACAAAACGCCAAAAGTCAGAAACAAGAATGACAAGGTTGGGTTTGGCTGGATATTCGGAACACAATGCAATGCGTCCGTCGGCCAACGCTTCGGAGTATTCCTTCAAATTGTGAGTCCTCGATTTGCGCAACAATTCATAGCGATCCTCCACCTCCTTGACCAAATAGCTGAGCAGGTGCAATGCGCTCTTCTGGTCGTCCACCACCAAATTCTGTCGTGAAGGATAATTCCAAAAATAAGAGTCAGGAATACGACCGTAGTTGCTAAGCAAGCCAACTCCATTCAAATCAATCATAACAAAATTCAAATGCGAAGACGAATATTTGTCAAGCAAAGACAATACCGTCGCATTCATTGTATCCGACAAGTCTTGACACTTTGTCGAATAAGCAAAAACGTGAGGCAACTCACTCAAATCGGCTACAACCGCTCCATTTTCATCTTTTCCAATCAAAATCGAGAGTTCACCTTCCGCATTGGCATACGCCTCAGAAGCCGATAGTTCCGCAAATAATGATTTCTCCAAAGTAATCTCCATCTTATTCAACTCCTCATTAATCATACATGCTTTTTCTATTATTCAAAAAAGAATGAATAAAGTTATCTATAACCTTGTCTATTTTATCTTCTGCCTTTCAACGATGCAAGCAGGCTATCCAATTGGATAAGATCGACCACCAAGACCTCACGAGGCTTACTGCCTCTTGTTGGGCCTACGATGCCTGCTGCCTCCATCTGATCCATGATACGACCGGCACGATTGTAGCCCAAAGAGAACTTACGCTGGATAAGCGAAGTGGATCCGACTGTTCCGACACAATCAATTGAGCCGCCTCGTCAAACATAGGATCAAGTTTTGACAAGTCCACATCTGCTGCACCCGATTCTCCGTCCGGATTATCCGCCTCTGGCAACATGAAGGCCGTAGGATAACCTTGCTGACTGGAAATATAGTCTGTAACCGCTTCCACCTCTGGCGTATCCACAAAGGCACACTGTACACGCGTCATATCACTTCCTTGCAAGTAGAGCATATCGCCTCGACCGATCAACTGGTTGGCACCAGGAGCGTCAAGAATCGTGCGCGAGTCAATCATTGACGCTACACGGAAGGCTATACGAGCCGGGAAGTTGGCCTTGATCGTACCCGTAATGATGTTTGTCGTCGGACGTTGCGTTGCAATAACCATATGAATACCTACGGCACGCGCCAACTGGGCTATACGTGCAATCGGCAACTCCACCTCTTTACCTGCCGTCATTATCAAATCACCAAACTCGTCAATGATGACGACGATATACGGCATATAATGGTGTCCGTGCTGTGGATTCAATTGTCGGTTGATGAAGCGTTCGTTGTACTCCTTGATGTTACGGACACGCGCCATCTTCAACAAATCGTAACGGGTATCCATCTCCTTACATAGCGAACTGAGCGTCTGGACCACCTTCGTCACATCCGTAACGATGGCATCCTCCTCATCCGGCAACTTCGCCAAGAAGTGCTTGTCGATATTTGAATAGACGGTGAACTCCACCTTCTTAGGGTCCACCATCACGAGTTTCAACTGTGATGGATGCTTCTTGTAGAGCAAGGACGTGATAATGGCATTCAAACCGACGGACTTTCCTTGACCCGTCGCTCCAGCCACCAACAAGTGAGGCATCTTAGCCAAATCGGCCATAAAAACCTCATTGGTAATGGTCAAACCAAAAACGACAGGCAAGTCGTATTTGGTTTCTTGGAACTTCTTGGATGCTATGACATTACGCATCGGAACTATTTGTGCCTGGCTATTCGGCACCTCAATACCAATCGTACCTTTACCTGGAATAGGGGCAATGATACGGATGCCCAAAGCGGCAAGGCTCAATGCGATATCATTCTCAAGATTTTTAATCTTGGAGATTCGCACACCCGGTGCCGGAACAATCTCATACAATGTAACCGTAGGACCTACCGTAGCCGTCACTTTGTCGATCTTGATGCCGTAGTCGTCCAATGTCTTGACGATTCGCTCCTTGTTGGCATTTTGCTCTTGCATATCCAAACTATTCGTGTCCATATTCGGATATTGTTTGAGCAAGTCGAGCGTAGGATATTTGTAGAACGACAAATCGAGTGTAGGGTCGTATGGTTTTGACAAGTCATCGACCATCTCTACCTCTTTCTTTTCTACGTCAAATGGCACTTCCTCTGTTTTAGGCTCAACGATTTTATCTTCATCCGTACCTGCGGCAACGACGATTTCAAATCCGTCGTCAGAAGAATTGACACCCTCCAAGTTTGTCGCCAATGGCGTTGATTCACCCATCAATTGGACGTTTTTCTCGTCTCCCTCCTGTAGGTCATTCGTCTTGTCTTCCTTTTCGGTCGGATCCTCATCACTAATCGTGATAATTTCAGTCGCTCCGATATTCGTATCAGACTCATAATCACCCTTTTCTTCCTTGTCTAAATTATCATTCGAATTGTCGGCTACTACATTGATAGGGGCTCCTTCTGCACCATATTCGCCACTATCTCCTGGAGTTGTATTGGCAGCGTCTGGATTTTCCGTATCCGAACCATCTCCTTCGGTATCTGAATTTGGATTTTCAAGGGCATCGGCCACTCCTACCCCATTCACAGCCAATTCACTCTGCTCACTTTTCTTGAAAATCTTGTCCTTCATTCGTTTCAAGAATGGCAATGTGGACGAGAACGTCATAATGCAGAAGACCAACAACGAGATCATCAGAAAGAGGGTCGTACCAAACCAACCTATCTGCGCCTCAAACCATTTGCTCAAATAATATCCGTGTTCTCCTCCCAAATAGAGGAACGACGATTCGTAAACAGGTACGAAACAAAAACCTAAACACAATGACACCCAAAAGAGGGCAAAAAAACAAATGACAAAAGTACGATGCAATGGCAACTTCTTAATTCCCAAACATCTCGCTCCCGTAACCGCGATGAAGAACAATGGGAAAAAGCAAGAGACTCCAAATGTACGGTTGATGAAGAAATCGGCTATGATCGCTCCTCTGAAACCAGTCCAGTTCTTAATCTGACTACGTATGTCAAGTGTAGAGCCTGGGTCTGCCGCCTGCAAAACGCTTTGGTCTTCCCAACCCGTAGCAAAGAAAGAAATGAATGCCAAGAAGACATAAAAGCAGCAGATAACCACAAGGAGACCTACACAGATACGCAACCTGTCATCTTTCAAAAGGCGAGCCAATCGGCCAGGTTTAGGTTCCGCCTTCCCTGACTTTTCAGTCTTTCCCCCTTTCTCTTCCTTTTCTGTTGTTTCGTTTTTATCTTTTTTAGCCATACTTAAACATAGTTTTTAGAAATACAAAGATACTAAAATTGATGAATAGAGACGAGGATTTCCACGATTAAAAACGGAGGAAAAAACTATCCGCTTGATAGGAAACGGAATAGACCATTTTTTCGCTTTCCGACCGCTTGTGTTTACACCAAAGCAAGTAGTTCATCTGGCTGATGCACAATTATATGGGCCCCATGTTCCAAGAGGAATGCCTCTGACCGAAAGCCCCAAGTGACTGATGCACAATCAACTCCCGCATTGGTTGCCGTCTGAATGTCCACATCCGAATCACCAACATAAAGGACCTCGGATGCATCACACGCCAATTGACGCATCGCTTCACAAAGCATTTCCGGCGACGGTTTCTTTGGAATTCCCGCCTTTTCATTCTCGCCCAAAGCCACCGTGAGATAGGACGAGAAAAACTCCTCTTTCAACCGTTTCACCTCCTTATCCGGCTTGTTGGAGACGATCGCCATCTTCACGCCCCTCTGCGACATGGCCGCAAGCATCTGCCCTATGCCATCATAAGGCGCCGAATGGTCGCGACAATGCTCCGCATAATGCAAACGGAAAACCGCAAGCACCTCATCTACAGAATGCGAAGGGAAATCGGGAGGAAGGGCCCGCTCTATCAATTTGCGTACCCCGTTACCTACAAACGAACAGACCTCATCAAGACTACGTTCTGGCAAACCGAACTGCCTCAAGGCATAGTTGGTACTCAAATGAAGGTCGTCCAACGTGTCCATCAACGTTCCGTCCAAATCAAATATTACTGCTTTATATCTATTTGCCATTTTATCTCTACTCTTTGAAATGCAAAAATAGCCGCGCTTTGTGCCAAAAGAAGACACACACGCAAAAAAAATTCATCAAAAAAAACGAAACAAATTCCTACTCTCCAATATCACTCATCAGCCTCTTCGTCTCCTCGGGCTATGTTCCAAAACTTCATAGCCAACTGCATCTCGCCTATTTTCGAATAGGCATCACCCAAATATTCGTTGGCCATACGGTGGTTAGGTCGTAAGGAGACGGCCTTGAGCAAATCGGTCAACGCTCCTTCCGGATTACCCAAACGCAACCGATTTTTACCTCGGTTATAAACAGCCTTGAAAAGCATTGGACTGAGTCTAACAGCCTGATCAAGCGTCTTCTCCGCCTCCATAAATTCATTCATGTCATAGAGGGTGACTCCCTTTCGGACGAGTGCCTCCACATTATCGGGATTGAGGAATAGCGCTTTGTCATAGTTCGCCAAAGCCGCTTTGGGGTCCTTCAATTTCAGCATACACTCATTACCCATTTGGTAATATTCGTCTGACATATCCGCAAACTTTGCCCGCTGGGCCGCCAACTTGTCACGCAAAGTCTGATTCTGCGCCTCCAACTTATTTATAACGCCCAACTTCTTACGGATGAAGCGTTTGGCAAGAGGTTTTTCAATATCATACCGCGAATGAATGGCTTGGAAGAAGGTCTCTAACATAGCGTCAAAATCGCGCTTATCAAACAATTGGTTGGCTTGAGCATAGAGTATATCGGCCTTTGCCTGTTTCATCACTCGGTCTATCAATACGCGGTCATTGTAACGCTTGGAGAAATCAACTATATCTCGGCTGACGAAGACATCCGACTGTATAATCTGCCGTTTTAACATCAAGCCTTCCAACGACTTACAACGGCTCAACGCCACATACGTCTGGCCTGCTGCAAAAACACCTCCCGTCAAATCGACAATGACCTTCTCGAACGTCAAGCCTTGACTTTTATGCACTGTGATAGACCATGCCAATCGCAACGGGTATTGCGAAAATGAACCGAGCACCTCCTCCTTGATCTTGTTTTCTGCCTCATCGTAGAAATAGCGGATATTATCCCACCCCTCCATTTCCACAAGGTACTCATTGCCATCTTCCAACATCACAAAGATACGGTTCTCTTCGTCGATATGGGAGATTTTGCCGATAGAGCCATTGTACCACCGTTTTTCGCGGTCGTTCTTCACAAAAAGCACTTGGGCATTTTCCTTCAATTCCAATATGCGCTGCGTCGGCAACGCACTCTCCGGAAACTCGCCCGTGATGACACCATTGTATTTGAACGACTCGCCCGGCAAGGCGGCCAGTTTGCTCTCGTTAATAAAGTCCACCGTATCCCGCTTTGTTGCCAACGTAATGACAAAATCCTCATTTTCAGAGAATTTATCCATTCTACACTCTTTGTTCAACGCTGCCAAGTCGGCAGATGTGACACTATTTACCCGGATATGGTCGAGCAGACGGACAAAACGGGCATCGCTCTGACGATAAACCTTCTGCAACTCAATCGTCACTAATGCCGTTTCACGAAAGACATTTGCCGAAAAGAAATAGGGATTGGTATAAAACCGGGACAAAATCTGCTTCTGATCCGACGGGACAACAGGTTCCAACTGGTACATGTCCCCTACAAACAACATCTGCTTACCGCCAAATGGCTGACGCATATTGTGAGAAAATATACGCAACACCTTGTCTATGAAGTCAATCATATCGGCCCTCACCATCGAAATCTCATCAATGATAATCAGTTCAGCCTTTTCAATCAGTTTCTTCTTCTCCTTTGTATATTTTAGAAACTCGAAAATACGATTGTTCTTCAAACTCAAATCCGGGTCGTCTGGCATCATCGGACGGAAGGGCATCTTGAAAAACGAGTGGATCGTGACACCGCCCGCATTAATGGCCGCCACCCCTGTCGGCGCTAAAACCACATGATGCTTATTCACGTTTTCACAGATATACTTTAAAAAGGTGGATTTACCCGTTCCCGCCTTTCCCGTAAGGAAAAGCGATTGGGTCGTGTGCTTCACTATGTTAAGCGCACTTTGAAATTCAACATTATCTGTATCTATCTGCGATATTACACTCATTCTACCTTCTTTCTAAATCGTGCAAATATAAAAAAAGAATAAGACAATTCGAATTTACAAGGAAACTTAAACGAGGAAAAACATAGTGACAAGCATAAAGACTATGGGACCATTAACATACCAACATACCACAATAGAGAAAGCGATGGAAAATGGGATGTTCATAAGAAAACGATTGTAACTTTCCACAAACCACTCGAAACATATTTTATTATTCGACTTTTTTTACAAAATTTGCAACTAATTTCTTGAGAACCACCGACTCTTTCGGATGGGGATTTAAATAAAACGATAAATGTCAAAATATAAACTCCTGATGCTGACGACCTTGATAATATCAGGTTGTTCCATCTGTTACGAACTTATAATTAGTGCGTTAAGTTCCTTCCTTAAAGGGGACAGCGTACTGCAATATTCCGTGACCATTGGCATCTATATGTCAGCAATGGGATTAGGGTCATACCTGAGCAAATTTGTCAAGCAAAACCTCTTCAACTGGTTCGTCTTCGTAGAGATTGGCGTGGGCGTAATCGGTGGACTCAGCACGCTCATCCTTTTTCTGGCCAACATCTATCTGGTCTGTTACCAGATCGTCATGTATGCAGTCATCCTTACCATTGGCATCTTCGTCGGCATGGAGATTCCCCTCCTCACTCGCATCATTGAGAACAACGAAAATAATTTGCGCGTAACCATCTCATCCATATTTAGTTTCGACTATATCGGCGGACTATTAGGTTCCATCGCCTTTCCTTTGCTGCTCCTGCCCCACTTGGGCTATTTCTGCACCGCTTTCCTCATCGGTTCGCTCAACATCATCGTCTCGCTCCTCATCATCTTGAAATACAAGGCGCAACTATCACACTACAAAGGCGTACTCTGTACAACGCTTTGCCTCTTGGGGGCTATGATTATCGGCACACTTTTCTCCGAGAATGTCTCCCGATTTGTGGAGGACGGACTTTACCGCGACAAGGTAATTTATCTCAACCAGACAAAATACCAACACATCGTGCTCACCCGCCATCGCGATGACATACGCCTCTTCATCAACGGCAACATCCAATTCTCGTCCATCGACGAGTATCGCTACCATGAAGCCTTAGTGCATTTGGCTATGTCCAAGGCTCAACGGAAAGAGAATATTTTAGTGCTGGGAGGTGGCGACGGATTGGCTGCCCGCGAAATCTTCAAATACAACACCGTGAAGAAAATCACGCTGGTCGATTTGGACAAGGACATCATCCGAATCTGTAGCGAAAACGATCTCATATCCGATTTAAATGCCCATTCGCTGACCAATTCCAAAATGGAAATCATCAACGACGACGCATATAAATTCCTAATTGACAACAAATTGAAATATGACGTCATCATCGTTGACCTACCCGACCCCAACAGCGAAGTGCTAAACAAACTCTACACCAATGTTTTTTACCGTCTGTGCAAAAAATCATTGAGTGACGAAGGCATTTTAGTGGTCCAATCCACCAGCCCCTACTATGCCACAGAAGCGTTCTGGTGCATCAACAAAACGATAGCAAGCGAAGGATTCAACGTACTGCCCTACCACCTCGAAGTGCCGACTTTCGGTGACTGGGGCTTCAATATTGCGTCCCCAAAAACATTAGACACGCAATTCCACATCAATGTCCCTACAAAATTTCTCTCGGACGAACGATGCCAAACACTCTTCGCCTTTGCCAAAGACGAACTGCCGGATGGAAACATAAAAATCAACACTTTGTCAGAACCCATACTCATTAAATACTATGGCGAGGCCGACAAAAAGTGGAAATGAACAATATAATCTTTAAAACAAAGAATTTAATATGAGCGACAAGATCTCCAACGCCGCCCTGCATTTCAGTGTAGGCGACATCATCTCGATAAGAACCAGCCCAACGAGCATTCAGAAATACGTTATCCTCGGTCGAATCCTTTACAAAGACACGCATGGATACCTTTGGGATGAATATAAAATATCCTTATTAGGAGCATCTGTCTTTGATGCACAATGGCTCTCCATTGACGAAGACGAGTGTATCCTTTGGGACTCCTGCGACGAATTGGAAGATTTCGACGATTGGGAATTGACTGCCAAAGGCAAAGAAACCGTTGTAGATGCCTACAATTCTGTTGACGTAGAACCTTCCGATTCAGCAAAATACGAAGAGTATTATAACGAAAAGACAGATAAATACTATTCTGTGGAGATTTGGGACGACGAGGAAGAAAACAGCGAAGGTGTAAAAATACCTGTCAACCTCATACGACTCATCAAAAAAAGTGCGAAAAAAGAAAGCAGCAAAAAAACGAAGCAGACGATCAGTATAATTATCTCGTTGGTTGGTATGGTTATGATTCCTCTCATATCAATCATAACATCCTATTACGAAAATAAGATACCATCCATAGAAAAGATATTGAGCAAAGATTCAAACTTCTCCAACGTCACCTACATCACTGGTTCAGACAAAGACAAAAGCCAAGCCAGTGTTTTCCAATCGACGCTTTTCAACAAAGATTTAATAGTCAACCAGATCATCAATCAAAAC
>JAKSLA010000081.1 GCA_024401455.1 Paludibacteraceae bacterium
CTAAGGCTACTCCTCTTGGTGCAATCGCTAAGTTCGCTGCATCTGGTAAGAGAGTTCGCAAGAAGGATTTGGGTATGATCGCAACTACTTACGGATATGTATATGTTGCTCAGATCGCTATGGGTGCTAACCAAGCTCAATGCTTGAAGGCAATCAAGGAGGCTGAGGCATACGACGGTCCATCATTGGTTATCGCATACGCACCATGTATCAACCACGGTTTGAAGGCTGGTATGGGTAAGGCTCAAGCTGAGGAGGCTAAGGCTGTTGAGTGCGGTTACTGGCACTTGTGGAGATTCAACCCTGCATTGGAGGCTGAGGGCAAGAACCCATTCACATTGGATTCTAAGGAACCTGATTACAGCAAGTTCCAAGACTTCTTGAAGGGTGAGGTTCGTTACGCATCTGTAATGAAGCAATTCCCTGCTGAAGCTCAAGAGTTGTTCAACGCATCTGAGGAGATGGCTAAGAAACGTTATCAATCATACGTTCGTATGACTAAGATGGAGTATTAATAAACAGTTCATCTAAATAGGAAAAGCGGGAATCCTGAGGGTTCCCGCTTTTTTTGTATTTGTGTTATTAGCGTTATGCAAGACCACGAACGCTTGTAACATTCGTAAACACCAACCCAACCGCCAAAGCCAATATAACCCACGCAAACGAATTGTGAGGCATAGAACAAACGGCAAGTATTCCATCTATGCACAAAATAGCGATAGCAAGTATGTATGGCATACGAACGAAGGCAAAGATGTTGCAGTAGAAGTCCACCATCTTTTGATTATCGGTAGTAAAGAGTGCTATTGTGTTAAATTTGAACCTACTCATTGCTTCGCTTCTTCAGTATCACAAGTTCCACATCTGCCCCATCCTTACCGTATTCGCTTACAAGGATGAACTGTTCGCAACAGGCAATGCCATAACAACGAGAATCGTCTTTCATCACTTGATTACCCCAATACATTGCATTGTCATCCAGCAACTTTACTTCGTTGCCATTGATGTTGTAGGCCTGATTGATGAACGAACCTTGCAGAACATAGAGATTGTCAACGTGAAGGTTAGGGATTCCGAGGGCATTCACGTCTTCAATAAAGACCTTCTTCAGAGGATGATCTGCGTGAGGCAGGTTTGCATCGTCGCCATTCCAACGCTTGAGTGTTGGGAAATACGTCAGCAGTTCCTCTTTATACTCACAAGCAGTGAGATTCTTGCCTGTGTTCTTGTTGTATTCCGCCACGAACATTGAGCAATACTCAGCCATCTGTTCCATTGTGAAATCACCCGTGAAAGCGCCGTCCTTATAACAGTAGATGCAATACTCTTCGTTCTTTGTACCATCGGCATTAGTGCCGAGAATCTCTTCTGTGAGCGGCATTCCACAGCTCTGGCAAAATTTCTGTTCCATATTTGTTTGTATTTGATGTTTTTATTACCTCTTTTCGATAATTGCAGGTGCTAAGTTATTATTTTGCGAACAAAGGGATATGTAAAAAATGGACATCCCAACTTCGTCATGCAAGAATGCCCCTTCTGTGTATGCTATATCATGTTTTCTATCTTTATTTTCTTCTTCATTAGTCCGCTGAACTTCTGTCCAAAGGCCTCGGTGAGCCCTTGACCTTGCCGTATGAGTTCGGAAGGAGAAAAACCGCTGATGTCGCGAAAATCGGATGTCATGTGTGCCAAATCGTAGTATCCACAACTCCATGCGATATTGGTTAACGAAGAGTTGTCGGCGGACGATTGAATCGCCATCAAAGCTTTATGGAAGCGCAACAATCGCAGGTATGACTTCGGATTCATACCCACATATTTATTAAATATGCGCGTGAACTGCTTCTGGCTCAGACAAGCGGTAGAGGCAAGGTCGGAAGGAGAGAACTCGTTCTGGCTGTGAGGTGGATGGGCTGTGCTACTATCGGTCGGCACCATGTTGTCAAAGACATTGCTCAGGCGTTCCATGTTAATATCTCCTTCGGGAAAACGCTGCAGCCGTTTTAAGAAGAAATCATCGAGAAGAGCAATGCGTTCCTCCTTGCTTTCTGCTTCATATATGCTCTTGCTCAATGTAGTAAACTCCTCGTCATGCAACTCTTCGGGCGAAGTGTAGAGGCCAGCCATCTCGTTGGGAAAAAACACACGGGAGCAGAAAGGTACAAACTCGGCACCAAAAATGTCAAATTTCCCTTCAACCGTATCTACCCCAACCTTTTGTATGTTCTGGTGAAACAGTACCGTACGATAGTGCCTATCGCTATTATCAAGCCTTACGTCTTGCGACAGGTAGAAGTGGATACTCGCTGCTCCGTTCGAGAATATCTGCTGTGTACCAGTTCCTGTGCACCAAGAACTCAGCATCCAGTAGTTACGGACAAAGGGACGTAACGATTCGTGACAAGGTATAGTTATGAAGTCCATGTGTATAAATTATGCCAGTTATCTCCAATTTTTAGTAAAGCTTTTAGCTGTCAATAAGATATCATACATTGGTGCATTTTAGTATGAAAAATAAAAAACAAACGAAAAACATTGCTGTGATCACGAAGACAAAAATATCGAAATTTTCCGTTTAGCAGACGATATTTGCAAACTTTATGACAAGGTGACAAAGTATTCAATCGATACGTTCAAATCTTCAAAAAGGCACTTCGTCCATCATAGTCATCAACGCATGCAGTTAAGCATCCAAGACATGGCAACTTTGGGGGAATTTTTCTTCAAAAAAACAATCACCAACCTCGACAAAGAAAAAAAAAATCTAAGCCGAATATCAAATAAGCTATAATTCAACAACATAAATTCGCCATCACCTCTCCCTTCATTTTTATATTGACAAGAAATTACCTATCAATGATTAGAATTTCACATCAAAAATGCCATCTAAATCTTACATTTGCTATTATAAAACATTTTGAATCATGAAAAACTCGAAACTCGCACGAATAGTAGTTTTACTATGCTTATTAGGTTCGGCTCTGCTCTCTCAAGCAGCCCCCGACCCTAACTTCCATATCTATATCTGTTGGGGACAATCCAACATGGAAGGGAATGCCACAGTCCCTAATTCAGAGAAAAGTGGCGTTAGTGACCGTTTCCAACTGCTCTACTCGGCAGACAACTGTGGTCAATGCAATAGAAGAAAGGGCGCATGGATGACTGCCACCCCACCTTTGGCACGTTGCTTCCACTGGAACAATGCAGGATTCGGCCCCATTGACTATTTTGGCCGCACGCTCGTTGAGAAATTGGATCCCAGCATCAAAGTGGGCGTCATCGTCGTGGCTTGTGGAGGAGCCGACATCCAATTGTTTGAAAAGGACCGTTACCAAGCCTATTTGAGTTCATGCGCCGATTGGTTGAAAGGATATGCCAACTCCTACGGAGGAAATCCTTACGGACGAATCATCGAAATGGCAAAGAAAGCTCAACAAGAGGGCGTCATTAAGGGTATCCTCGTTCACCAAGGAGAGACCAACAACATGCAAGCCACATGGCCTGGACGTCTAAAGGCCATTTACGAAAATATGCTGACCGACCTTAACCTCAAAGCTTCGGAGGTGCCATTGTTGGTGGGCGAAACTCGCCGAGACGGTGCATGTAGAGGACACAACGACATCATCAAAACCGTACCCAACACAATACCAACGGCTTACGTTGTCTCTTCCGAAGGATGCCAAGCCGCTAATGATGAGTTTCACTTCACTGTTGAAGGCTACAAAAAATTAGGACAGAACTATGCGAATGTCATGTTGGACTACTTTGATAAGAACGGAGGTCTTCAAAAGGATCTGTTGATAGCAACAACAATCCAAAAGGAAGATGAACCGGGAGAAGTAAACATCTCCGTCAGTGTGGAGAACAACAACATACAAAGGGTGGATATCTACGCTGACGATCAACTGATTGCTCCCAACCAGAAAAATTTCACTTGGGAAAATGTAAAAAAAGGAGCCCATAAAATATGGGCAGTGGGATATGATGCCAGCAACAGAGAATACAAATCTGCAGTAACGGAGATATCCATATTTGAAGAACAAAGGCCATACAACGGAACCCCTGCAAAAATTCCAGGTAAGATCGAAGCGGAAGAGTTTGATTACGGTGGCGAAGGGAATGCCTACCACGACAAGGATGAAGTAAACCACAACGAAGGAACACTACGTGACGAAGGTGTAGATATGAGCAACACAGCCATCGGCTATACACAAGTGGGTGAATGGATTGAATACACGGTAGAAATCGAGGAAGAGGGCGAATACGTCGTCGAATCGAGAGTGGCCTCAGGCGCTGACGGGTCACAATTTACACTATATCTGGACAACCAGTTCATCATACCGGGCTCTGATGGCACCCCTGGCGGTTTTGTCGATGTTCCCAATACCGGAGACTGGAGTTTATACACCAATGTTTCGACCAAGTTGAACCGATTGTCCAAAGGGGTTCACGTCCTAAAAATTGAGATTACAGGAGACTGGGTAGATCTCGATTATCTGAAATTCGATTTGCTTAAATCAGACCAAACTGGCGTAAAGCAAATTGCTTCCGACAAGAATAGGATTGCAGACGGTGACTATAACGTATATGACGCGACAGGTAGATTTATCAATGTTATCAGCATCAGAAACGCTTATAGCGACCAATTGAAGGCCGGCTTCTACATTTTAAAGAATGCAGAAGGCGAAACCTATCCTATGATCATCAAATAACAGACAAACAAAGATGCTATAAACGGCAGGACTTTCTCCCTATTGGAGAGAGTCCTGCTTGCTTTTAATAGATAGTTCGCCCAACTTTTATTGGATTTCATTATCTTTGTGGCATCTATTACAAACTAACAACTAAACGAATATGAATCTTCGTCGTTTTTTCATAATGGCGGCTTTTCCGCTTTTTATTTCTTCTGTTTCGGCAAAAGACCACACGTTGGTGGACAACATATTCCTTAATTTGCCACAATCCGTCCTTGACATGACAAAGGCAGAGAAGGATAAAATGCTCAAGGGAGGCGACAATCCACCAATGGATTACGAGCCTACCGATACAGACACCTACCCCAACGGCATTCTTATCCGAACAGATTCTTATGCCTATCAGAGAGGGGATGGCGATAACATTTGGGAGTTAAAAGTTTTTGACACGGCCAACGCTGATGAAAAGTTAGTGATCATTCAGGAAGGTTTTCATATCTCCAATAATAAGATTACTGTCTTAAAATATGCGGTCAAGAGCCAATCGTTCACCAAGCAAGAGGTGCAACTCCCTATTCCGGACTTGAGTGAACTGGCGACCGGATTCTCTGCAAAAGAGAAGAAACTCTTCGATGCAAACAAGACATCGTACGGCAACAACTTCGTAGTGAAAAATTTTGATGTGGCAGACGGAGCCGTTTGGCAATCCATTAACGGATTTTTCTTCGAATTGGACGAGATGGCCAACTCTTCAATGAAATCTCACTACTGCTACTTCTATTGGGATGGAACAAAATTTGTCAAAGCAGAACAAAAGAAAGTTGATGTGACAGCCATCAGAGACAACTACTCTGACGTGAAAAAGAATATGGGGGCTTACAAAAAAACAGTAAAGCAAACGAAAGAAATGGTGGCCGCCATTGGGGAACAAACTCGCACCTACACCCTATTCGAAAAAGAGGGTCGCTGCATTTTCGCCACCCAACAATTCAATGTCGCTGCAAGAAACTACTACGACGAATATCTTTTTGATGCGAATGGCCAATTGATTTTCTGTTTTCGCAAATATCCAGACTACGACAATTCTCAATACGAACTTAGATTCTACTTTAAGAATGGGCTTCTCGCGAAAAGTTTGGTCAAAGTGAAAAAAGAGGGAGAAAGTGCCTTCAAGACCATCCACGAAGGAGCTTCCATTCCTAACAATGACATCATGTTCGAATATAAAAATGTGCTGATTGAAAGCCACGCTGCAAACAAATTCGTAAAGACTAAATGATTATGATAGAGTTTGTTGCCACAAACAAAAATGCGTTTTACGCTCATTTTTCTGAAAAACTAATGGAAGAGGCGTTCCCCTTGTACGAACGCCCTTCTTTTATGGATATGGAACAAAGAGACTCTTCCCTATTCCATGCCTGCACCATTCTTAAAGGCGAAGAGGCCGTCGGACTATTCAACTTTTGGAGTTTCAGCGATTTTGATTATATCGAACATTTTGCCATTAGTCCCCAATTAAGGAATAAGGGCATTGGGCAGGTGGCTCTTCAACATTTCCTTCAAAAAAGCCCAAGAATGACTATTTTGGAGGCAGAATTGCCAACAAACGAGTTAGCAGAACGACGCCTTCTGTTTTACCAACGCAACGGGTTCTTCATCAACCCTCATCCTTATATTCAACCAGCGTACAGACCGAATGGAGAGACGTTAGCAATGAACATCCTCTCCACGCAAGAATTAGATGACGACTCCTTCGAAAAAGTTCGTCACCATCTATACCGATTCGTCTATAAGGCAGAACTCTAAATGTACGTGATCAGCATTTTTTGCTTATTTCTTGTTAGTTTCCTTCAGTTTTTCCACCAAAGAGCGTAAACTGTCATTCTCCTGCTGCAAACGACCAATCGTTTCATTGTAATACTCAACGACATTCTTCATGATGTTGCTCGAAAGAGTTGCAGCATCCACCTCAGGAGACTCCAAGCCTCCTTGCACAACCTTGAGCGAAATATTGTCACTCAACCCATAAGTTCCCATTCTCGCGGCGAGAATATCCACTTTGTGAGCATCCAACGGAAGTCCCAACAGATTAACCTGAATGACAGAAGTCGAATCGGTCTGTAGATACTCATAACTGATCAAATGTGTATCTCCTAAATTATCGAACTCACCATGAATATATGCAGAAACACGAGCCTCCTGCATATTCTGCCTGACAATTCCTGTCGTAGTAACGATACTAGGGATGATAAACAAAACCAACAATGCAATGGTCCATCCCCTCGAATATCTACCAACATTTTCCGATCCATCGCCGTCTGCGCTGACTTTAGGCAAATGTAAGATCTTCGTTCCCAACCATGTAGCCAAACCGATATAGACAGCATTGATGGAGAACAAATACAACGCGCCATAAAAGAATTTCCATTGCAGAGTGGCCAATCCGTAACCTGCCGTACAGAGCGGAGGCATCAAAGCCGTTGCAATGGCCACACCAGGAAGAATATTTCCCTTCGACTTCGATCCTGTCGCAATAATACCTGCAAAACCACCGAAGAAGGCTATCATCACATCATAAATGGTTGGCTGCGTACGAGCCAGCAACTCGCTTCGGGCATCATTGATCGGCGACAACAAGAAATAAAGGGCACTGGCCAACAAAGAAAAGAGCGTTGCCACGAAAAGGTTCTTCAACGAACTGCGAATCAAATCACTATCACCAATTCCGATGCCCAACCCGATACCCATAATAGGCCCCATCAACGGACTAATCAGCATGGCGCCAATAATCACTGCCGTTGAATTCATATTCAAGCCCAAAGAGGCAATCAGAATGGCACAAACCAAAATCCAAAGGTTTGTCCCTTTAAACTGCGTACCACTTGTTATAGTTGACACAATTTCACTATTGGCTTGCTTGTCATCATTCAAACTAAGATAGGAATGAATGGAACGACGCAATCTAAATATATCCATGAGATATGCTATTTATTATTAATATTCACCGTGCCTTGTCAAATTCGAACATGAGCAAATATAAGAAAAAATTGTGATTCATATCTCAAAATTCAACCAACTCATCCCGTTCGAAAATACTCGTCCTGGTAATCGGTTTTGTCAAACAAACATTTCGGTCCCCAAAAAACGAAAATTCCGAAGATGCGAGATACGCCCTCCCTCATCTTTTCCCACTTGAAACCTCGTGAGTTTCTCACTATCAATATCACAAAAGAATAAAAACATTTATCCCTTGCGAAAAAACAAAGTGATGCAAAAAAGGTTATCTTTGCCAACCATAAAAAGCGAATTTCATGAAAAAGACAATTATAGACGTTTTTGAGAATTCAGTCCAACTCTATCCCAACAACACCTTTTTGAAGGAGAAAGTGGGGAAAGAATGGCAAAACTGCAGTTATAAGCAAGTACAAGAACAGGTATATCGCCTCGGCGCCGGATTCCAATCTTTGGGAGTGAAAAAAGGTGACAACATGGCTCTACTCTCCGAAGGTAGAAACCATTGGATTATCAGCGAGTTGGCCATGTTCTATGCTGGAGCTGTCAACGTGCCTCTCAGCATTAAATTGGAAGAGAGCAACGACCTCCTATTCCGCCTTCAACATGGCGATGCGAAATTCATCATCGTAAGCGGCAACCAATTAAAGAAGATACGCCTCATCGAAGAAGAATTACCGCTCTTGCAGAAAGTCATCGTATTGGACAAGCAAAACGAATATGGAGAAAAGGAGATTTTCGTGGAGGACGTGATGAAGTTGGGCGACGAATTCCTTGCCAACCACACTAAGGAGGAATTTCTTAACGTCGGACTCAGCATCCAAAATGACGACTTGGCCACCATCACCTACACCAGCGGCACGACTTCCGACCCCAAAGGTGTCAGCCTAACCCATCGAAATTACACGGCCAACGTGGAACAATGCCTTTCCAGAGTTCCCATCGACCAAACGTGGAGAACCCTCATCATCCTTCCTCTCGACCACTGCTTTGCCCACGTCGTAGGATTCTATGTCATGATGATGCAAGGTGCTTCGGTCGCAACCGTACAAGTCGGCAGAACTCCTTTGGAGACTTTAAAGAACATTCCTTTGAACATCAAGGAGATACGCCCACACTTCATTCTTAGTGTGCCTGCACTTGCAAAGAGTTTCAAGAAGAATATCGAACAAAGCATCCATAGCCAAGGGGCTTTCGTCGAACGTCTTTTCGGTTGGGGCAAAAGCCTACGCCAAGCTTATTACGGAGAGAGTTGCCTGGACAGCAAAGGGTTACGTTTTCTACTCAAACCCTTGATAGCACTTTTCGACAAGATATTGTTCAACAAGGTAAAAGAGAGTTTCGGCGGAGAACTAAAATTCTTCATCGGGGGTGGCGCTTTGCTTGACAAGGACCTGCAAAAGTTCTTCATCGGCATCGGATTGCCTATGTTCCAAGGCTACGGACTAAGTGAGGCAACACCAGTCATCAGCACCAACACGCCCGAATACTATCGTTTCGGATCCTCTGGAAAATTGGTGGAGCCAATCGAAGTGAAGATCTGTGACAACGACGGCAAAGAGTTACCTTTGGGCGAACAAGGAGAGATTGTCGTGAAGGGTGAAAACATCATGGCCGGCTATTGGAAGAACCCGACTTCAACTGCCGAAACAATCAAGGATGGCTGGCTCTACACGGGCGATTTAGGCTACCTCACCCAAGAAGGGCTGCTTTATGTAAAAGGACGTTTCAAAAGCCTACTCATATCAAGCGACGGAGAGAAATACAGTCCGGAAGGCATCGAAGAGGCTTTGGTACAACTCTGCCCTGCTATAGACCAAGTGATGCTCTACAACAACCAAAGTCCTGCCACCAGCGCACTTATCGTACCCAACAAGCAGGAACTTCAACGTATGGGCCACGACCTGAAAAACGAAGAGGGACGACGAAACGCACTCGCTGAGATAGAACGAGAGATCAACCAATTCAAAAAGAACGGAACTTACGCAGGAATGTTCCCAGAACGTTGGTTGCCAAGCGCCATAGCCGTGCTTAAAGAGCCTTTCACGGAACAGAACCACATGATAAACAGTACGATGAAAATGGTGAGGGGAAAAATAGAGAAAGCCTATTCCGACCGACTCGCACAAGTTTACACCGTCGAAGGGAAAAAAATAGACAACCCACAAAATTTGGATGCTTTAGCATAACACAAGCAATACACGCCGTATAGAACAAACTATACGGCGTTAAAATTTCACAGAAATGATTCAAACCCTACAAAAAATCAGCCGATGGTTGGCCACATACACCTCGGCCTTCATCATTGGCATAGCCATCTTCGCCTTCTTTGTGCCTCAATCCTTCTCATGGGTCGTGGGCTACACACAGACAGCCATATTGGGCATCATCATGCTTACCATGGGATTGACTCTTACGACGCAGGATTTCAAGATTTTAGCATCCCGTCCATTTGACATCTTCATCGGCTCCATCGCACAATATACCATAATGCCAGGCATTGCATGGACACTCACCCAGCTCTTCCAGTTGGACGAATCACTTGCCATTGGCATCATCTTGGTCGGTTGCTGTCCAGGTGGCGTATCAAGCAACATTATGAGTTTCCTCTGCAAAGGAGACGTGGCTTTCTCTGTCGGAATGACGACCGCCTCCACCATTATGGCTCCATTCGTCACCCCTTTCCTTGTCTTGCTATTGGCCGATAAGACGGTAAATGTTGACACCATTGGTATGTTCATCAACATATTGATTGTCACCATCCTACCCGTGATGTTAGGTTTCTTGCTCAATCTCAGATTGGGACACAAAACCTATTTTCCTACCATAAGGAGTCTGATGCCAGGCACAAGTGTAATCTGCCTTGCATGCATCGTAGGCGGCGTCATATTCAACGTGCACGACCTACTTATCAGCAACGGCTGGACCCTATTCTTCTTGACATTCGGCGTCGTCTTCTGCCACAACAGTTTAGGCTACATCATTGGTTATATCGTGGGCAAACTATTCCATTTCGGAACAGCACAGAACCGCACAATCAGTATTGAGGTAGGCATGCAAAACGCAGGATTGGCTACCAACCTCGCCACAAATTTCTTCGCGGCATCCAACCCATTAGCCGTAGTTCCTTGCGCTATTTCGTGTGCTTGGCACTCAATATCAGGCACAATACTGGCTGGCTTATTTATGAAGTTTGAGAAGAATCAAAAATAAATAAAGAACCCCCAAAGTACAAAATGGGAAACGGAATGCATCAAAAGATTAAGGAATAACAACCACAAGTCCTCTCAAAATCATAGTTATGGTTATTTTTCTTTAGTAAAATGGAATTATCGCCATCAAAAGGTATAGTTGTGGTTATTTTTCTATAGAAAAATGGAAATATCTCATAAAATCGATTTACATTTGTATTGAGAAACATCATGTAGTCATACAATGAAAAAGATAATAGGAAGACAAAAAGAAATTTCTGAATTGCAGCGTTGCTACAATTCTAATCGTGCTGAATTTGTCGTAATTAGTGGACGACGACGTATCGGCAAAACCTATCTTATAAATACTTTGTATGACTCTCAATTTTCATTTTCCTATGTAGGAGGTCACAAATTAAGCCAAAAACTTCAACTGAAAAAATTCGCCAAAGCGATATCAGAATATTCAAAAATAGAAATCCCAAAAGAATTCGATGATTGGTTTGATGCGTTTGATTCACTACAAGAATATCTTAAAAGCATTCCAACAGTAGAAGGCAAACGAAAACTGATATTCATTGATGAAATGCCATGGATTGACAACAAAAAGTCGAATTTTGTCTCAGCCTTAGAATATTTCTGGAACAGTTGGGGTGCATTGCAAGACGACATCATGTTCATTGCAAGTGGATCTGCGACATCATGGTTAAACGACAAACTCAATGATAATCAAGGTGGTCTGCATGCCCGTATCACAAAACAAATTGTACTACCGCCATTTAATTTGCGAGAAACAGAAGAATATCTTGAGTATATTGGCGTCAACTGGGATCGTTATCAAATCGTACAAACATATATGGCGCTGGGGGGAGTTCCTTTCTACCTCAGCCTTATTAATCCAGAACTAAGTTTCGCTCAAAATATTGACGCATTGTTTTTTGAACGTAACGCAGCCCTACGTCTTGAATTCGACGAACTATACTACGCATTGTTTTCAAGTGCAGAAAAATATGTGAATGTAGTAAAAGCACTTGCAGAAAAACGTAAAGGGTTGACACGACAAGAACTTATTTCTGCCACAGGAATGCAAGGAAGCACACTTACCAGAATTCTTTCCAATCTTGAGAAAAGCGACTTCATAGTTTGTTACCAACAATACAAACACACGACACGTGATACAATATATAAACTTTCAGATCTTTACACCTTGTTTTATTTCAAATTTGTTGAGAACAACAATACAAAAGATACAGCATGGTGGCAAAACAACTTACAATCACAAACTATAAAATCGTGGCAAGGTTTTAGCTTTGAATTAGTTGGATTATTGCACTTAAAACAAATCAAAAAAGCATTAGGAATCGCCGGCATATCTACATCTGCATCTGGATGGCGGACAAAAGAAGCACAGATAGACCTTGTCATAGAAAGAGCAGATCGACATATCAATCTCTGCGAAATGAAATTCGGCATAGAACAATATGAAATCACAAAAGAATATGCTGATAAACTTAGAGAAAGGATGTCATTATTTAGAGAAGGCACAAAATGTAAATTGGCAATTCACAACACATTTATCACAACATACGGAGTAAGAATAGGAAAGCATAGTTCTATTGTCGATTCACAAATCACTATGAACGATCTTTTTGAATAACAAAAAAACAGTAAAACAACCACAAGTACCCCCAAAAACACAGTTGTGGTTATTTTTCTATAGAAAAATGGAAATATCGCCATTTTCCATTGTCTTTGGCAGATCATCCGAAGAATATAAAGAACAGACGAGAGAAAAATATTTCATTTTTCGGTAAAAAAAGAAGTCGAACTATTTGCTAATTCAAAAAAAGTACCTACCTTTGCATCGCAATTGAGAAAAACAATGGCTCCGTAGTTCAGCTGAATAGAACGTTTGACTACGGCTCAAACGGTCA
>JAKSLA010000082.1 GCA_024401455.1 Paludibacteraceae bacterium
CACTGAAAACGGATGTCATTCCGATTTTCTTTCCTAATAATCCTGGCATTTCTAATATACTTTAATAAATCAATTAAGAACTTTGATTTCTACAGCAACACCGCTTGGCAACTCAAGTTTCATCAAGGCATCAACAGTCTTAGCTGTAGAGCTGTAGATGTCAATCAATCTGTTGAATGATGACAATTGGAATTGCTCTCTTGACTTCTTGTTAACGAAAGTTGAACGGTTTACAGTAAAGATACGCTTGTGTGTTGGCAATGGAATTGGACCGCTGACAACAGAACCCGTAGCTTTTACAGTCTTTACGATCTTCTCTGCTGACTTGTCAACTAGATTGTAATCGTATGACTTCAATTTAATTCTGATTTTTGAACTCATCTGAATCTAAAAAATTATATTTGTTGTATTTGTATCATTTTTAAGGAATCCGACCGGTTGCCCAGCCGGATTCTTTATTTTTATACCAAATCTACTCTACCCTTAGCCTCAGCAACAACTGTCTTAGCGATAGAAGAAGAAACCTCAGCATAGTGAGAGAACTCCATTGAAGAAGTTGCACGACCTGAAGTGATTGTACGTAGATCTGTTACGTAACCGAACATCTCTGACAATGGCACCTTAGCCTTGACGATACGAGCACCAGAACGGCTAGTCTCCATACCCTCAACTTGACCACGACGCTTGTTCAAGTCACCGATAACATCACCCATGTTTTCCTCAGGAGTGATAACCTCCAACTTCATAACAGGCTCCATCAAAACTGGCTTAGCCTTAGCGCAAGCCTCCTTGAATGCGAGATTAGCACAGATTTCAAATGAGAGCTGGTCAGAGTCAACTGGGTGGTAAGAACCATCCACTACTGTAACCTTCAATTGCTCTACTGGGAATCCAGCCAACACACCATTTCTCATGGCTGCCAAGAAACCTTTTTGGATAGAAGGGATGAACTCCTTAGGGATGTTACCACCCTTAACCTCGTCGATGAACTGCAAGTTGCCTACGAATCCCTCATCAACTGGACCTACCTTAACGTTGATGTCAGCATACTTACCACGACCTCCTGATTGCTTCTTGTAAACCTCACGGTGGTCAACCGTCAATGTGATTGACTCCTTGTAGTTAACTTGTGGACGACCTTGGTTACACTCTACCTTGAACTCACGCTTCAAACGGTCGATGATGATCTCCAAGTGAAGCTCACCCATACCAGAGATGATAGTTTGACCAGATTGCTCATCAGTTCTAACTGTAAATGTAGGGTCCTCCTCAGCCAACTTACCAAGACCGATACCCAACTTATCAACGTCAGCTTGAGACTTAGGCTCAACTGAGATACCGATAACTGGATCTGGGAACTCCATTGACTCCAATACCATGTGAGCTGAAGAATCCTCACCACACAAAGTATCACCAGTACGGATATCCTTGAAACCAACTCCTGCACCGATATCACCTGCCGAGATAACCTCAACTGGGTTTTGCTTGTTTGAGTGCATTTGGAACAAGCGAGAGATACGCTCCTTCTTACCTGAACGAGTATTGAAGATGTAAGAACCTGCATCGAGCTTACCAGAGTAAACGCGGAAGAAGCAAAGACGACCTACATAAGGGTCAGTTGCGATCTTAAATGCAAGTGCACACAAAGGCTCGTCCTCATCTGGGTGACGAACGATCTTAGTCTCCTCATCGCCAACTGCAGTACCGATGATCTCTGGAGTATCCAATGGGCTTGGCAAATAAGCACAAACTGCATCCAACATTGTTTGAACACCCTTGTTCTTAAATGAAGATCCACATACCATTGGGAAGATAGCCATTGCAAGCGTACCCTTACGGATAGCCGACTTAATCTCGTCGATAGTAATCTTTGATGGATCATCGAAGAACTTCTCCATGATAGCGTCATCGAACTCAGCGATAGACTCGAGCATCTTATCTCTCCACTCCTTTGCCTCGTCAACCAAGTCAGCAGGGATTTCCTCAATAGAGTAGTCAGCACCCATTGTCTCATCATGCCAAAGGATAGCCTTCATTTGAATCAAATCAACTACACCCTTGAATGTCTCCTCTGCGCCGATAGGAATTTGAATTGGGCAAGGATTAGCACCCAAAACCTCCTTTACTTGACCTACTACGTCGAAGAAGTTAGCACCTGAACGGTCCATCTTGTTAACGTAGCAAATACGAGGCACGCTATATTTGTCAGCTTGACGCCATACAGTCTCTGACTGAGGCTCAACACCACCTACTGCACAGAAAGTTGCAACAGCACCGTCCAAGATACGGAGAGAACGCTCAACCTCAACTGTAAAGTCAACGTGTCCCGGAGTGTCAATCAAGTTGATCTTATATTTCTTATCTTGGTATTTCCAATATGTTGTAGTAGCGGCAGAAGTAATTGTGATACCACGCTCCTGCTCTTGCTCCATCCAGTCCATTGTAGCAGCACCATCGTGCACCTCACCAATCTTGTGAGTAAGACCTGTATAGAACAAAATACGCTCTGATGTAGTTGTTTTACCGGCATCGATGTGAGCCATGATACCGATATTTCTCGTATAATGTAAATCCGCTTTAGCCATGATTTATTAAATAAATTGGTTGAAAATTAGAATCTGAAGTGAGCGAACGCACGGTTAGCCTCGGCCATCTTGTGCATATCCTCCTTACGCTTGAACGCACCACCTTGGTTGTTGTATGCGTCAGCAATCTCTGCAGCCAATTTATCAGCCATTGTCTTACCAGCTCTCTTTCTAGAGAAGATGATAAGGTTCTTCATAGAAATTGATTCTTTTCTCTCTGGACGGATCTCAGTAGGAACTTGGAATGTAGCACCACCCACACGGCGTGACTTAACCTCTACTTGTGGAGTGATGTTCTCCAATGCCTTCTTCCAAATTTCAAGAGGAGCCTTCTCCTCGTTAGGCAACTTAGACTTTACGTTTTCCAATGCAGAATAGAAGATGTCATAAGCGATGCTCTTCTTTCCGTCATACATAAGATGGTTAACGAAACGGCTAACCATTACTTCGTTAAAAACAGGATCTGGCAATATGATCCTCTTTTTAGGTTTTGCTTTTCTCATTACTTTTTAATTTCCGTTTTTGTTTTGGTTGCTCAATCACACTTCAACGACTTCGCCAAGTCATTTACTCAACCCTCATCTGCCACCAGTAAAACTAAAACTACGTTTTAAACTTTTTTACTAGAATCTCTCTCGTGTTAGAAAGGACGATTATTTCTTGCCCTTAGCTGGAGCTGCTTGTCCTGGCTTAGGACGCTTTGCACCATACTTAGAACGACGTTGCGTACGGCCATTTACACCTGCTGTATCAAGTGTACCGCGAACTACGTGGTAACGTACACCTGGAAGGTCCTTAACACGACCACCACGAACCATTACGATTGAGTGCTCTTGCAAGTTGTGTCCTTCTCCTGGAATATACGCATTAACCTCCTTTTGGTTGGTCAAACGTACTCTGGCTACCTTACGCATTGCAGAATTCGGCTTCTTAGGGGTTGTTGTATAAACCCTTACACAAACGCCTCTTCTTTGTGGGCAAGAATCCAACGCAGGTGACTTTGACTTGTCAACCTGGCTAACTCTACCTTTTCTAACTAGCTGTTGAATTGTAGGCATTTTACTACTTTTTTAATCCTTTTTAAATTTATATTAATACATACTCTCACCTATGTAAGAGACTGCAAAATTATTTATTTATTTTCAAACAATCAACATTTTAGACCTTTTTTTCGCGCTACTAAGGCCAGTTGTTGCTTTTTATCATTTTTTAACATTCCAAGAACCGTTTCTACTTATTTTCAAAACAATTCTCCACGCTAATGCTCTACTAATATAGGTATTTTTCCTAACTTTGGCAAATAATATATGTCATGAAATTAGCATTCACCGCCATATTATCCACTGCCCTCCTCCTATACCAAGAGGCTGAATCCCAAAACCGCTTTCAGGAATTGGCAGACGAACTATACGCTGCCGGCAACGTGGAGAAAGCCTTCCGCACATACGGTGATGCTATCAGGTCTGATCGTCCCGAAGACTTCAACTACAAATTATATATGAATGCAGGAGATTGCGCTTACTTACTAAACTACAAGCAAATAGCGCTCAACTACTACTGCATCTCCACGCAAAAGGGCGCACCCGCACACTTGCTCATAAAACATATCAGGGAGACTTACTGCAACGGCGATATAGACTGCACAGGTGAAACGGTTAAACAAATCATCGGCAAAGTTCCTACTGCATCGGATAGTTTGTCCAATGCCATCGGAGAGTTGCTCTTCAACAAAACTCGCTTCAAAGAGGCAATACCTATCTTGAAGGGAATCGAAGAGCGAGAGCCGAACAACGTTCGCATTAAAAACATGCTGGCCAGCGCAATGCTCAACAACAACGACGGCGACAGCGCAAAGGTTCTTTACCAAGAAATCCTTGACCTCGACCCCGACAACTTTGATGCTTCCCTCTTTTTGGGCAATTACTATTACCTCGTCGCAAAAGAAAGTGAACTGAGACTGGACGAGAATTCATCGGAAGAGACTCGTTCAACCGTCGCCTCATTCTACGACAAAGCTTCTCTTTATTTGGAAAAAGTGTACGCATCAAAACAAAGCGACATCGTAAAAGAGAAGTTGATAGATATATACTCAGCAACGAAACAAAAAGAAAAATTGAGTCTTTACAAATAATATTGTAGAACCTTTATCATATTTATATATGGGTAAACTTCAAGAACAATTAGAAAAAGACAAGCGTCAATGGTTGAAAATGATTTCCGTGTTTGCCGTTTCGGCAATCGCCATTTTCTTCCTCACTCCTAACAGTGGTAAATTCCAATACTCCTTCGAGAAAGGCAGCCCTTGGCAATACGACAACTTGACGGCCCCTTTCGCATTCGAAATCCAGAAATCGAACGAAGAACTCACCCGCGAGCAAGACAGCATATTGGCCAAAAACTTCTTGCACTGCTACATCTATGAGCCTTCTATTCAAGACGAGCACTTGGCCCTTTTCAAAGAGAAGGACAAGAAAAGCAATAGCGAAAACAGCAAATACACCTCTTATATTTATTCCAAACTAAAAGAGATTTATGACAAAGGCATCATCTCCGCAACCGCTGTCGAAGAGATGAAGAAAGAAAACAAGGAGACCATTTTGCTGAAGAAGGGACAAATTGCCAAGAACACGAATATAAGCAAGTTATATACAACTAAGTCGGCCTACGAGTCCATACTGGAATCTGCCCCTGAAAATCTTGAGAAACCGATCTTGAGGAGTTACGACATAAACAAGTACATCAAAGAGAATGTTCTCTTTGACGACGTGACAACGGAAAACTTGCGCAACGAACTCATCAAAGACATCTCCCTCACAAAAGGAAGGATACAAAGCGGAGAAATTATCATAAGTCACGGAGAAATCATCACGAACAGGACTTATGACATTCTCAACTCCCTCAAACAAGTAATTCTGGAGAACAGGGGAAAATCTGATACGTCTCTCATTCGACTCGGGCAGTTCATCATCATCATTTCTGCCCTCAGCATCTTCGCCTTCTATCTGGCTATCTTCCGAAGGCAGTTCATCTCCATCAAAGACATGACATTTATGCTTCTTGTCGTCTGCATAATTTGTGCATTGACCAACTTCGCCGTCAGACACGAACTTTCTCCATATCTGATCCCCTACGCCATTTTGCCCATCGTCGTATCCACGTTCTTCGACACGCGAACGGCGCTATTTCTTCACATCACCACAATACTACTCTGCTCCTTCATCGTTCCGTCGGAGTTCGAATTCCTATTCTTAGAAATAAGCGCAGGTATGATTTCGATATGTACAATGAAAGACTTGTACCAACGCTCGCAACTCGTTAAATGCGTAGGCATCATCACCGGCATGTACGCCCTGCTTTACACAGGTGTGACATTGGTCCACGAACGTCAATTGGAACAATTCAATTGGTGGGCCTACATTTTCTTTGCCATCAACGGGCTCATGCTCCTCTTTGCCTATCCTCTGATCTACATATTCGAAAAGATATTCGGCTATACATCCAATGTCACATTGCTTGAATTGGCCAACACAAACAACCCATTGCTACTCAAATTCTCGGAAATTGCTCCTGGCAGTTTCCAACACTCGATGCAAGTCTCCAACTTGGCTGCAGACGCGGCTTCTCGCATTGGAGGAAACCCAATGTTGGCAAGGGTAGGCGCTCTTTATCACGACATAGGAAAGATGGAAAACCCCGCTTTCTTCACGGAAAACCAATCGAGAGGAGAAAACCCTCATGACGGAATCAACGACGAAATGAAAAGTGCCAGCATCATCATCAATCACGTAAAAAACGGCATGGCAATAGCAGAAAAACACAGTCTGCCATCATCGTTGAAGGATTTTATCCAAACCCACCACGCTCGAAGCAAAGCGAAATTCTTCTACAACACGTACAAGAACAAGCATCCGGAGGAGGAGGTAAACGAAGAGGCATTCACCTATCCCGGCCCTCTCCCATTCTCCAAAGAGACGGCCATTGTGACCATGTGCGATGCCGTCGAAGCGGCTTCCAAAAGCTTATCTGAGCATACGGATACGAGCATCAACGACCTCGTCGAGAAAATCATCAACGGACAAATAGCGGATGGTCTATTCAAAGAAGCTCCTATCACACTGCATGACATTGAAGTTGTAAAGGCAGCCTTGAAGGAGAAACTCAAAACAATATACCACACAAGAATCAGTTACCCTGAACTCAACAAAAAATGATTCTTTGTGCCTCGGCACCCTTTTTCGTTTGGGCAAAAGGTTAGACAACAGAAAAAAAACGGCCGAATTCCATAATGGAGTTCGGCCGTTTTTAATATTTATAGAGGTATGCTATTAGCCTCTGATTTTATCCTCCTTAATAAGATAATCTAAAAGTCCCTCGCAGGAATCGTCCAACAAATCAAGCACTAACTCAAAACCTGCGGCTCCGCCATAATAAGGGTCTGGCACATAATCGTTATCATACTTACGACAAAACTCTGTCATTTTATGAATCTTCTGCTCATGCTCAATCGTCATAGCCCGATCCTTCAAATCGTCAATATTGGTATTATCCATACCTATTATATAATCGAATTCGTCAAAGTCGGAAATACGCACCTGCCTTGAGATTGAGGTGACATCAATGCCCCTCGCTTCAGCATGGCGTCGCATACGAGCATCTGCCCTCTCTCCCTGATGAACACCGATGATTCCTGCCGAATCTATGAAAATCTGATCATCCAAACCTCGTTTGCTGACAAGATCTTTCATAACAGCCTCTGCCGCTGCAGAACGACAGATGTTACCCAAACACACGAACAATATTTTTACCATAATCACGCCTCCGTTCCTTGATTAGGGTTTGTTGTCGATTGTGAATCATTCGGGCGACGATTATTGCCATTCGGCCTACGGTGACGATGATGACGAGGCTTTCCTTGTCGTTGATCAGAAGATGGATTGCCCTGTTGCGTATTAGGCTGCGTGCTCGCTTGTGCCTGCTGATTATTTTGATTCTGCTGATTGGCTCCTTCGGCTGGTTTATCATGCCTTTGCGGCCGACGTCTTCTACGTTGCTGATGCGATTGACCTTCCGGATTAGGGGTTGAATCTCCAGACGTAGCGGACGCCTGCTTTTTGGGGGCATTGTTACGGTGCTGATTATTTTGACCTCTGCCATTACCTCCTCCATGACGAGACTTTCCCTTTTTAAGCGGTTTCGGATCATAGGCTGGACCCTCGCCCAGTTCTTCTGGCATCGGTAACTTATCAATCGTTTTTTCCAAGAAATGCTCAATTTTAGCAAAACGCTCCTGATCTTTCTCCGACACAAACGTCAGACCTTCACCCTCCTTATTGGCACGGGCCGTACGACCGATACGATGTATATAATCCTCCACATCGCGAGGCACATCATAATTGATTACCATATCAATTCCTTCAACGTCAATACCCCTCGCAACAATATCGGTGGCCACCAAAATATTGATTTTTCCGCTCTTGAAATCAAGCATCACCGTATCTCGGGCTGCCTGCTCAAGGTCAGAGTGCATTTCGCCTGCCCTCAAACCTTTTTGACGTAACGCACGGTACAAATCTTTTACCGTCTGCTTGGAAGAAGAGAAGATGATTATCTTTTCCTCCGTCTTATCCTTCAACAAGGTTCTTGCCAAAGGCAACTTTTGAGCCTCGTAACAAATATATGCACCTTGCTTGATGCCATCGGCTGGCTTAGAAATAGCAATGTTAACAGAAACGGGGTCACGCAAAATCGTCTCCGCCAACTTCTTGATCTTCGGTGGCATAGTAGCCGAGAACATAATCGTTTGCCTCTCCTTAGGCAGTTTCGAAACAATTTGGAGGATGTCATCATAGAAACCCATATCCAACATTCGATCAGCCTCGTCCAAAATAAAGTAAGAGACTTTGGAAAAATCCACATTATCTAAATTGATATGCGAAATGAGACGACCCGGCGTTGCCACGACGAAATCCGCCCCCATCTGCATAGCACGCTTTTGTTGTTCCCACGCCGCTGCATCATTTCCTCCATAGACGGCCACTGAACTAACCGGCAAAAAGTAGGAAAAACCTTCCAATTGCTGATCTATCTGCTGTGCCAACTCACGAGTCGGCGACATTACAATCGCATTTACCGAATCGGGATCATGAGGAAATTTCATCATACGGTTTAATACCGGCAAAAGGAACGCCGCTGTTTTTCCTGTTCCAGTCTGTGCACACGCTATAATATCGTGTCCTTCCATAATAACCGGAATGGCCTTCTCCTGAATGGGCGTCATCTCCGAAAAATTCATCGCGTCCAAGCCATCCTTGAGGGAATCCTCAAATCCTATCTCTTCAAACTTCATAATTTAAAATGTATTACTTACCATCCGGACTTCGTTAGGATTAGCCGGACACATCAATCTTCGCCCGCACGGGCTTTTATATTATACCACAAAGATAGGGAAAAATAGTGATACACGATTCGTGATTAGCAATAAGTTGTGGTTATGACCTATTACACAAGACAAACTATCACATAGGATCAACATCCGAATAAAGGACAATGGACTTATACTCCGGTTGAGACAACAAATGGTCTGAAACCTTTTTCAGAAGTTCACGCACCTGATCAGGTTTCACCGCCAACTCCACCTTTAACATCACCTTAAATATAAACTGATTCTGCACTCGTCCCACCACCGGTTGATCAGGGCCATAAACCCTATCGGCAAAAACAGAACGAAGGCAAACCGAAAAATAGTCGGCAGCCCTTTTTACGGTGGCAAAATCCCTTCCTTTAACATATATATATGTCAGTCTCGTGAAAGGAGGATAACGGAAAAGGCGACGTTCTTCCATTTGATTGTCGAACATTTCTTTATATGCATTCGCCTTTACTTGAGAAATGACTTGATGAGTGGGTTCATTCGTCTGCAAAACCACGATACCCTGATTGTTCTTTCGTCCAGCACGTCCACTTACCTGCGCCATCAATTGGTAGGCCCTTTCGTATGCTCGAAAGTCAGGATAATTAAGCAACATGTCGGCATTCAAAATACCCACGACTCGAACTCGCTCAAAGTCTAAACCTTTTGATACAATCTGAGTTCCCACCAAAATATCAATCTCACCCCTCTCGAAGTCTGAAATGATTTTCTCATAACTTTTCCGTGAACGGGCCACATCCAAGTCCAAACGGGCCACACGCACGCCAGGGAACTGCTGCTGCACCTCCTCCTCTATCTTTTCCGTACCATATCCCACCGTACCCAACGACGGATTGCCACAAGCCGGACATACTTCCGGCATCGGAATCGAATAGCCACAATAGTGGCAAGTCAAGACATTGAGCGACTTATGGTAAGTTAAACTAACATCACAATTCTTACACTTGGGCACACAGGCACAATCTTTGCACTCTACATACGGAGAAAAGCCTCTGCGGTTTTGGAACAAAATGACCTGCTCCTTTCTTTGCAGCGCCTTATTAACTTGGTCCACCAATAGAGGACCAAATATAGATTTCATCTGTTTCTTGCGCTTCGCCTCCTTAACGTCGTCCACCAATATCTCAGGCATAGATATTCCTGCATGGCGTTGGAAAAGTTCCACCAGACCATACTTTCCAGTTTGGGCATTATAGTAACTCTCAATAGAAGGGGTGGCAGAACCTAACAAAACCTTCGCACCGTGCATAGTAGCCAAGACAATTGCCGAGTTCCTTGCATGATAACGTGGCGCCGGATCATTCTGCTTATAAGTGGCCTCGTGCTCCTCGTCCACAATAACCAGACCTAAATTCTTAAACGGAAGAAATACCGAAGATCGGACTCCCAACACGACCTTTATTCCTTTGTCATTAAGGAGGTTATTCCAAACTTCTACGCGCTCAGCATCTGAATATTTAGAGTGATACACGCCTAACTGAGAGCCAAACACTCTTTTCAAACGATTGGTGATTTGGGTAGTCAATGCGATTTCCGGCAAAAGGAACAACACTTGCTTTCCTAACTTCAGCACCTCTTCTATTAAATGAATATAGATTTCGGTCTTACCACTGGAGGTGACGCCGTGCAACAAAACCGTTTGTTTCTGGCGAAAGAGGACCATAATTTCTCGGTAAGCACGCTTTTGCTCTTCCGACAACGGATGCATCTCCTGCACCCTACCTGAAGAAGTGTCCAAACGCCCTTTTTCCTTAGAATAAACTTCCAAGTAGCCCTTCTCAAGCAAAGCAGACAAGATAGCAGGCGTAGAACCACTACGTTCCAACAAATCCTTTTTAGAAATTTCCAATACATTATCCTTTGTCAGAAACTGTGAATATTGCAGGTAATACATCAACAGTTCCAACTGCTTACGCGCCTTGCCCAACGAATCGAAAGCCTGATGCAAATGTTCTTCGTCATAGTAGAAAGGCGACATCCGAACATACGTCTCCGTCTTCGGCTTATATTTTTCCTTAACTTCCTCATTCAAAGCCAATGCGCCAATATCCATCAAGCGTTTAACAATGGGCAAGACATTCTTCTGCTCCATCGACTTGCTTAAATCGGCCACCGACATTTCGCCTCGACTGGCCAACAAGTCCAGCATCCGCTGCTCATTCATCTTCAATGGTTGGGAAGCTTCAAAATCCTCGACCAAAGTGACGACACTTTCACTCTCCAACTTAAAGCCAGAAGGCAAAGCGGCTTTGAAAACCTCCCCCAACGTACAATTATAATAGGTAGAAAGCCAATTCCAAAAATCAAGTTGATGATTGCCCACGATAGGAGAATCATCCAATAACGCCCACACCTCCTTCGGCTCAAAGTTCTCTGGAGAATCAGTATGGAACTCATAAATCAAAGCCGTGTACATCTTCCGACTACCAAACGGGACAATCACACGAGCCCCCACACAAGCCTTCGCCTTAAATTCATCGGGAAGAATATATGTGTAAGTATTGGACAAAGCCAATGGTAATATAACGTCAACGTAAGTGCTCACAACCTCTTTTTATTTTTTACAAATATAACACAATGCCCCACAAGAGACACACTCATCTACCCATAACTTGACTTCAAAATCTGAAAAAAAGAAATTTTGCGAATAATTAAAACGCAAGCATTCCCTATAAACATAACAAAATCACTATCTTTGTATGTTCTAATAGAATTTAGATAAAAAACATTATAGTAGTATTTTATTATGGGAAGAGCTTTTGAATACCGAAAAGCAAGAATTTTTGCAAGAAATGCTCGCCTTTCCAAGGCATTTACCCGCATTTCAAGAGAAATTACGAGCTGTGTAAAGACAGCTGGTGCAGACCCAACAACAAACTCACGTCTTCGTATGTTGTTGTTGAAGGCAAAGGCAGAGAGCATGCCGAAGGACAGCGTTGAACGCGCCATCAAAAAGGCAATGGACAAGGATACTGCCGATTACAAGGAGATTATCTATGAGGGATACGGTCCTGCCGGAATTGCAATTTTCGTAGTTGCATCTTCAGACAACAACACCCGTACCGTATCTAATGTCCGTTCATACTTCAACAAACACGGAGGCAGCCTCGGTACATCAGGTAGCCTTTCATTCCTCTTCGAGCACAAGTGCATCTTTAAGATTGCTATGAGTGAAAATGTAAATTTGGAGGAATTGGAGCTTGACCTTATTGATTACGGAGTAGAAGAAATCGCACAAGACGAGGAGAGCGGCGACGCAATCATCTACGGCGCATTTGAGAACAACGCTAAGATTCAAAGCTATTTGGAAGAGCACAACATTGAAATCAAAGACGTTGAGTTCATCTATGAGCCAAACGACTTGAAGGAGGTAACTGAAGAACAAAAGGAAGCCGTTTACAAATTGATCGACAAGATGGAAGACGACGACGATGTTCAAAACGTATACCACAACATGAAGGAAGACTAATTAGAACATTCCATACAAACAAAACGGAAGCAGATTGATTCTACTTCCGTTTTTTTTATGTCCTTAAAGATAAAACTAGAAAAAAAACTTATACATTTTAATCTGCACGGGCGGGCACAAGGCGCCGCCCCTACACGCAGACCCGACGGGCATCGCGACCGTTCGGAAATGCGCGTCGCCCCGGACCCGGTGTACGGGCGCCCCTTGTGGGTGCCCTCCTCGGAATC
>JAKSLA010000083.1 GCA_024401455.1 Paludibacteraceae bacterium
AACTCCCGACACCTGGTTTTGGAGACCAGTGCTCTACCAACTGAGCTACTCCCGTTTATTTCTTCTTGTTTTTGGTACCTCCCCGAAAACGTGTGCAAAGGTAATACTATTTTTTAAATACCACGAATTTTCTCCATAAATCTTCTTCATTTTTTTCATTTTATAAAAAAAATGTCCACATTCACCTCCTTTTTTGTTATTTTTGCTTCATCAACAATTAGACAAATGGGCAATTTTTCTTTCAAAATAATAAGTTGGACAATAGGATTGTCCATACTTCTTGGTATCAAAGCAAACGCTGAGTATCACGACGATGTTTTGGGCAACGGATATCGTTGCAACATCATCCACCAACCCGACGACTACGACGGGGCGGTAGTCTGCGCCATTGTCAAAAAGCCTACCCTACCCAATGTGAAGAGAGCCATCATCTACACGCACGGCTACAACGACTACTTCTTCCAAAGTGCCCTTGGTGACAGTGCCAATGCACACGGCTACAATTTCTACGCTTTGGATCTTCGCAAATACGGTCGTTCTTCCTTGCCCAACCAAGATCCGTTCTTCTGCAAAAAGATGGATGAATATTTCGCCGACATAGACACGACCATTGCCATTGCAAAAGCGGAAGGCAACGAACAAATATTTCTCCTGGGCCATTCGACCGGAGGGCTCTGCTTCTCCCTCTATCTTAACGAAAGGAGAGAGAATGCTCACGTTGACGGACTGATTTTAAATAGTCCATTCCTCGACTGGAACCTCGGCAAAGTGGCAGAAAGCATAGGCATTCCTTGCTTGAGTTTCATGGGGAGTATGTTCAAGAAGATGAAAGCACAAGGCGCGTCCGGCACAGTGGGCGGCTACTCTCAAAGCATCCTGAAGGAATATCACGGAGAGTGGGATTTCAGTAAAGAATGGGTGAAAATCTACGGTCATCCCAAACGTGCAGGCTGGATTCGCGCCATCCACCACGGACAGAAGAAAGTTCAGAAAGGGATGAAGATTCAACAACCTATATTGCTCATGAGCAGCGACAAATCCGTAGAGGCGACAGACCAATGGAACGAAGCCTATCACCGTGCAGATGTGATCTTGAATGTCGATGAGATTCAAAAGTTTGGTGCCAAATTAGGTCCTAAAGTAACCCCGTGCATCATCAAGGACGGCAAGCACGACCTTCTACTCTCCGAAAAAGCAGTAAGAGACGAGGTTTATCGCACTATTTTCCAATGGTTAGCGAAACAATAACCGAACAACAAACAAATAGGCATACGTTTTTGATGTAGAGACGGTGTGCACACCGTCTCTACCTATCAATCCAATGACAAGGTGTGTGTTGAAGAGAAAATCACATCAACTTCTTGCCATCTGCAAAAGCCTGTCCTACCGTCTCGCCCAATTGAACGTAGGTATGATGAACGGATTCGAACGTGATGATATTCATCTTCTGTACATCAGGAAGTCCATCGGCGCCCAAATACTTCTCGTCGCACAACACATTCACAATCTCACCAATCAGCATATAACCACTTTCATCGCGGTTAAGCGTCTCTTTCACACGGCATTCCATCGTCAACGGGAACTCCTTGAACAATGGAGCATTAACATTCTCCGACTTCACGGCAGTCCAGCCAGCCTTCGCTATTTTATTAGGCTCCTTATTCGCACTGACTATACCTACATAGTCTGATGCCATCATGGTCTCCTTTGTTGCGAATGCCACAGTAAACTCACCGGTCAAATCCAAATTCTCCGTAGTGGCGTGGGCGCCCAAAGAGATTGAAATCTCATGCATATCCCAAACTCCGCCCCACGCTGCATTCATTGCATTGGGTTTGCCATCCTTGTCATACGTACCAATAATCAATACTGGCTGTGGAAGAATCCACGGCTTTGATCCAAAACTTTTCATATTTACTCTAATATTCAGTTATTTTAATTTTCGTACCACACGCGCAGGATTGCCCACAGCCAAACAGTCTGAAGGAATGTCTTTCACGACTACACTGCCCGCCCCTATTATGCTCCTATCACCGATGCTGACACCAGGACAAACAATTACGCCCGCCCCCAACCAACAGTCTTCCCCTATATGAATCGGTAGGCAACGCTCCTGAGGCTCGCGGCGCGCCATAAAGTCCATCGGATGATTCGGAGTTAGCAATTGACAATTAGGTCCCAACTTCGTGTTGCTTCCAATCGTTATCAACCCGCCATCAAGCATCGTTGCATTGTAATTCACAAAGACATTTTCACCCAACTTGATTCCATGCCCGTGATCGCAATGAAAGGGAGGATTGACGCACGAAGAGGCAGGGATTCCCGGAATCAACTCTTCTATCACGGCCCGATAATCAGCATCCGACAAAGTCATCGTCTGCAAACGGGCACACAACCGGTTGGCATGCCTCGTACTCTCCATTCCTTCGTCATTATCAAAACGATAAAATTGCTGGGCTCGCATTTTCTCAAATTCTGTCATTGCCATATCTACAAATTAATTCACAGTGCAATATAGCAAATTTTCTCCAATTCAGCAATCCAGATTGACGCCACCACGAAATAGACTCTAATGGGGAGGCTTAAAAGAGAGGGCCTCTAAAAACAAACCATTGCCGTCATCAACCCCATTACAACGGCAACACTACCGAGCATAAACTTCATCAACCCCAACTCCTTCGTATCCTCTGCCAAAGGAGCCATAGCCTCAGCCTGCTCCATCTCATTCACCATCAGAACCAATATGTCTTTCAAATCTACTTGTTTCATAACCTTCATTTTTTAAATCTGTGACAAAAGTAGAATACACATCTGCCAAATAGCGGCACACAATAAAAAAAAACCTTTTTTGGGGCCATTTCTACTACTGCAAAACAAAATAGCATCGTGCTAATTTTGCCGAATCCATGTAGATTTACATACAAACGGCAAAATAAGACCATACTATTTTGCCGTTTTGCTCTATTTTTATACCTTAACGGCAAAATAAGAAGGGCATTATTATGCAGAAGATTATCATTTGAATCGGCATGCTGGCATCACATCGTACAGATAAAAAAGGTGCTCGGTATTCCGTCTGTCAACACTGAGGAAATTTCAGAAGACGCTGGTGATGGATGATTTATTTGAGAGACATTAAACATATGCATATTATAAAAATTATATTACTCCTAATATTTTGTGGTTTATTTTCTTGTGCAAGGAATGAGAAAAAAAGTAGTTGGACCTCAAACAAGTATAGTGATGTGATTGGTGGGATGGACAATGATGATTCTATCATCACGAAAAGTCCTGCGAGACGAACCTATACGCCTTCCGAAGAGCACAGAAACGATTCCATCTTATTCGATGAGATTATCAAGGCATTAAAAGAGTTTCCTGTATTTACTACGGAGCCTTACTCAACTAAAACAAATTTTATATATAAGGCAGCCATACATCTATTATATGAATCAGAACACCTTACAACAGAGGAAAAAATAGATCTTATTCATATTATCAAAATGTGTGAAATAGACAAAAATAGAGCACTTATAACTTATACAACATCGCGTGTAATCAACTCCGACACGATTATCATCGAACATCCTGAATTGTATGTACCCATGTTAGGTCGTACTTCGGATATTGAAGTAAAAATTGATAAGGAATTGTTGATGAGCAAGATTCCTTCCCAATATAAATTTTTGTATGAAGAGTATTTAAAAGATATAGAAGGAAGGACCTACTATCATTCAGAATTTCTTAACCCTCGTTCTTTTTATCAATTGGGACTACACCAAAAATATGACCTCGGATTGCCGTCTTCAGTCGATGAATTTAAAGAGTATAGGGAGAAACGAATGATTATTCATTGAGAATTCAATTTCACATAGGGCAACATTAGTCACTTTAAAATCAAGACGACATTAACGGGACACTAATGTACCATTTCACCCAAAACAAGGAAGCGTAAAACCAGAAAGCAAAACTTGACAATTTCAATACTTAAGCCATGATTTTCAAGATAGATTTCAGCATTTGCAAAGTAAATTGACTAAAATCAAAGTAAAAAAGTGTCCAAAAGATTGGATTTCAATGCTGTATTTCATACTTTTACAAAAAATAGACAAATCACACAAACGGAAGTGGTGAATTAAAACAACGAACTGGATTCCCCACATCAGTACAGCCATAAGACGAACGTCATTCCGCAACAGACTGACTGGAAAAAGTCGCGTTCAGATATGGATACGTTTGGATTAGAATTAATAACTATTTCCTCACTCTTAAAAAAGGCGATAATGAAAAAAGAAACTTTCAACAAACGATTCATTGAAGCAATCGACCACATTTTGAAAAACAACCGAAATGTGAACAAAACCGTCATTGCTCAACATTTAGGCATATCCAACTCCAAGTTTTCGGAAATCTTGAAGGAGAGAATGAATGCGGGCATAGATTCCATTGCCATCATTTGTCAAGACTTCAACATCAGTCCGGAGTGGATGCTTTTCGGAGAGGGCAACATAGAGAAGAAGGAAGGTGCAGACACATCTAAGGTCAAAAAACTGTCCATCCTAAGACAAAACGAATTGAAAGGGTTTGACGGGGAGAACCTCAAACATTGCGAAGAGAGTGGCCAATTTTTCATATCCGATTTCAAACAAGCAGATTTCGCCATCCGTATGACGAACGACATGATGGATCCTACCATCTCTGCCAATGCCGTAGTATTATGCCGTCTCATCGAAGTGGGCAACTTCGTGCAGTGGGGCCGTCCTCATGCCCTATCCACAAGCCAAGGCGTTATCATCTGCAACCCTTATCCCGGATCGGACGACGAACACATTGAAGCGCAATACGCCAACTCAAAATACAAATCATTCGAAATCCCAAAAGCGGAAATCAAAGGCATGGCCATCGCCATCTGCGAGGTCAAACCATTATAACAGATACAGTGAAAGAGAGGAAGCATCTTCCGCCCGCTCGGGCTGGAAGATGTTTTTTTTATGCGAACAAACCACCAATTATTTCAAAAACCTACGCGTTTCCGCTACGGCTACTTTAGCAAGGAAAACCAATGAAATCAAGTTCGGTATGGCCATCAAAGCATTCATACAATCGGCAAAATCCCAAACCACCTGCAACTTAATCACCGCGCCCACAAAGACTGCCACAACGAAAAGAATGCGGTATGGAATAATCCAACGCACACCCGCCATATATTCTATCGATTTTTCTGCATAATAACTCCACCCTAAAATAGTAGAGAAGGCAAACGAAAAGATTCCCACCGCCAAAATCGCATGTCCGACATATGGCAAACTGTCAAAAGCCTTATAGGTCAGTGTTCCATCCGAGGCCGACATATCAATGGACGGATTGGCAAGACAAGAACTGACAATAACCAATCCTGTCAAAGCACAGATGACCACGGTATCCCAAAAGGTTGCCGAAGAAGAAACCAATGCTTGGCGAACAGGATTGCGGCTCTTGGCTGCAGCAGCCACAATCGGTGCCGAACCCATTCCCGACTCGTTGGAAAAAAGACCGCGAGCAATACCATATCGAGCAGCCACCATCAGCGACGACCCTAAAAATCCGCCTCCTACGGCCTCAACCGAGAATGCAGACTTGACGATGAGTGCCAAACTATCAGCCAAATACGCATGATTAAGAATCAATATCGTCACACAACCCAAAACATAGAACACGGCCATAAACGGCACAAAAAATGTACAAGTACGGGCTATTCCTTTAATTCCGAAGAAGACCACCAATGCCACCAATAGTGCCACAACTGCTCCTGTGACATACGACGATATTCCTAACGTCTCACCTACGACAAGCGACAAGGCATTGGCCTGCACCATACTACCGATACCTAATGCTGCTAATGCAGTAAAGATGCAGAAAAGTATCGGCAAAATGCGAAGATTCATTCCGTTGCGTAGGACATACATCGGTCCGCCAGCCATCTGACCATCCGAATTCTTCTCCCTATACTTCACCGCCAACAAGGCTTCCGCATACTTCGTAGCCATGCCGAATACACCCGTCAGCCAACACCAAAGTACGGCACCCGGTCCGCCCAACGAAATCGCCGTAGCGACACCGATTATATTACCCGTTCCGACCGTAGCCGCCAACGAGGTCATTAACGCTCCCAACGGACTGATATCTCCATCCGACCCCCTCTCTTTGGAAACCGAAAGTTTAATAGCCTTTAATATATAGCGCTGTGGAAATCGTAAACGAATCGTCAAATAAACATGGGTTCCTATTAAGATGATGATCATAGGCCACCCCCACAATATCTGGTTAAACGCAGAAAAGAAATCCCCTAAAAAGTTCGAATCCATCCGAAAAAATTTTGATTCAAGGACCCTTAATAAAACCTAATTTTATTACGTCTGCAGTCCTTAAACATTAAAAAACATTCAAAATCGCACAAATATACGAAAACGGCTTAGAACTTCTATTTTTTTGTTATAATTTTGCAAAAATCTCTAACAAAAAGATGTGTCTTTGCGTATTGTAAGTTACAATCAAAGATGCAACCTAAATAACAATGACAATATGCCAGCAGCATACCAAAAAGGCGTTGCCGCCATCATTTTAAGACTATTACTTGCAACTATTTTACTGTCTGCAAACATTTCACTATCAGCACAAAACGGCGCCCATGCCACCATCTCCGGCTCTATCAAGGATGGAAGCACGCACGAGGCATTGATTGGCGTCTCCATATTGGTGGAAGAGACCAAAGGGGGCTGTACGACAGACAACAATGGTAAATACTCATTAAGGCTTCCTTTAGGCACTTACCATCTCGCCATCTCCTACATCGGCTATCAGAGCATCCGAAAGGAAATCAAACTGACGAGCGAGAAGAACCAAACATTCAATTTCTCACTCGAATCCGATGACACGGTAATGGAAGAGGTGGTTGTCACCGGCAGAAAAAAAGATGCCAACATCAGCGAGGCGTTGATGAGTGCCCAGAAAATTCAGATGGTCACCATCAAAAAGATTCCTGCCCTAATGGGTGAGGTCGATGTCGTGAAAGCCATTCAGTTGATGCCCGGCGTACAAGCCGCATCGGAAGGATCATCCAATTTCAGCGTACGCGGTGGCGGCACTGACCACAACCTCATTTTGCTTGACAATGCGACGGTTTACAACGCATCGCACATGATGGGCTTCTTCTCCGTATTCAACAACGACGCCGTGAGCGAAGCAACCCTTATGAAGGGAGACATTCCTGCCTCATACGGAGGTCGTTTGTCTTCCGTGCTCGACGTACAGACACTCAATGACATGCCTACCAAATTTTCAGGAACAGGAGGTATCGGTCTTATCTCAAGCCGTCTTATGCTGGAGGCGCCGCTATTCAACAACCGAACATCTGTTATGATAGCAGGACGAAGGACTTACGCAGACCTCTTCTTGCCGCTGGGTGGTGACGATTTCAAAGACACCTACCTCTACTTTTATGACTTGAACGCCAAAATCACGCATCAGTTCAACGATAAAAACCGAATTTCCCTTTCCGGCTACATGGGCCGCGACAACTTCGGAATGAATGGGTTGGCTGGCGTCGGCTTCGGAAACAAAAGTTGCGCCATCAAATGGAACCACCTCTACAACAAGACGTTAACTTCCGACTTGAGCATTACAGGCACCGACTACAACTACACAATGGAAATCGGCATCAACCCATTGAACTGCGACCTCACGGCAGGCATGAGAGATTGGGGATTGAACTACAACATTTTCAAGATGTGGAATCCCCGCAACAAAACAAGAGTTGGAATCGCCGGCACGTTCCACCGTTTTAACCAAGGTGAACTAAACGCAAAAGAAGACGAGGAGACCTCTCTCAAATTTGTGGAAGACACCAACCTTGGCCTCAGAAAAGCATTTGAATACGGACTATTCGTATCTCACGAGCAAGATGTGACCAAAAGGCTCACGCTGAAATATGGACTCCGCGTGTCTATGTTCCAGAACATAGGAAAAGAGACCTTGTACAAGTTCAATGACAACCACGAACTGATCGACTCCACTCGATATGGAAGCGGAAAGATATTCAATACACAGATTAATCCAGAGCCAAGATTAGGAGCTCTTTACAAAATAGACAAGGTCTCCTCCGTTAAAGCGTCCTACTCCCGTACTGTGCAGTATGCCCAAATGGCCTCCAATTCAACGGGTGGACTTCCATTCGATATATGGATTCCATGCAATCCCAATGTGAAGCCTCAAAAATGCGACCAGTACGCCATAGGCTATTTCCGCAACTTCTTCGACGACAAGTTGGAAACCTCTGTCGAACTCTATTACAAAAACATGCAGAATGTCATCGACTTCAAAGATGACGCCAGAACTTACGGCAATGAGAAAGTGGATGGCGAAGTCCGCACCGGAAAAGGCCGCAGTTTTGGCGCAGAGTTCCTCGTCAAGAAAAACGTAGGTCAACTGACGGGATGGGTATCCTACACCTTCTCCCGCACATTCAGAACCATCGAAGAGATCAACTTCGGCAAGGAATATCGTTCTCCATACGACCGTCCACACAACTTTGTCGCTGTATTGAGTTATGACTTCACTAAGCGCTTCAATGTTTCGGCCAACTGGATCTACAACACAGGCCAACCCGTCACCTACCCTTACGGAAAATACACGGTTGACAATGTACCATACGCAGTCTATAGCGGATCAAGAAACGCAAGCCGCTATCCTGACTATCATAGATTAGACCTTTCGGTGACACTCAAATCGAAAGAGAAGCCCAACAGAAGATGGCAAGGAGAATGGAACTTCTCCCTTTACAACGCCTATGGCAATCACAATACTTGGGCCGTCATGTTCTCTAACGACCCAGACAACGTGAACACCATCAAGACGGAGAAGATGTACCTCTTCACCTTCGTGCCTTCGGTTTCTTATAACTTCAAATTCTAAAACAAGCGTTTATGAAATATAACAAGATTTTATACATTCCGATTCTTCTCTTCCTCGCCTTATGCGGAGGTTGCACAGAAGACATCATCATCGATGTGGAAGATGGCGAACAATTGATTGGCATTTACGGATGCGTAACCAACGAATACAAACGTCATCAAATCACAATCAGCAAGACGGGCGATTTCTATGGGAAGGGCGAGCCTGAAATGGTAACAGGTGCAGAGGTCACAATAACGGACAACGACTCGGCCGCTTACACTCTCAAAGAGAGCGAGCCTGGCATCTACGAAATGACCGAACCGATGAAAGGCGAAAGCGGCCACATATACACGCTTCACGTGAAAACCCATGAAAACGGTCAAATATCAGAGTTCTTCGCAACAGACACGATGATGCCAGCCATTGAAGCCATCGATTCAATGAAAGTTTTGCCCTACACCTTCAACAACAAAACTTTCGATGATTACTTCAAAGTGTGTCCTTACTTTCAAACTCTGAAAGGCAAGCGCACCTCTTATGTGGGAAGAATTGAAATCAACGGCAAACTGGTGACAGACACACTCACCGAATGTGCGACCACCCGTTTCGGCCTAATGGCAGGCGTTTATTTCAATGGTCCAGAATTGGAGATCCTATACAAAGACGTGGATTTCCCTGTCGGATTTTACACTCTCAATGCCGAGAAAGACGACGAAAAAATCAAGGTGGGCGATGAAATCACACTTAGCATAAGTGTCGTATCAGATGGATACTACAGATTCATTAATGACGTAGAAAACAGTTCGGGTAGCAATCCATTTTACGGCAGTCCTTCCAACGTCAGAAGCAACATCAAACCTGAAAAAAGAGCCATCGGATTTTTCTATACATGCGCCACGACCAAAGGAACTACCATCGTGACCAAAGAGGCTTTTGAATAGGCGTATCTTTTTGTTTTATTGGATTTTACCCAAGTCGCTCACGCCCAGTGGTTTCTTGTTGTTTGTCAGTCGGCAGAGAGTGCATTGTCGCAGATCGACGAGAAGAGATGTGCAAAAAAGATTTCTGCGTCAGACAAGGCGGTGGTGAAGATTGGGGCGAACTTCAGTACGAAGGAGAGGAAATTGACGGAAAGGAAGGTGGTGAACTCCTAATTCCAACCAGATACGGACATTGGAATCATATTTCCAACATTTTCATTATCTTTGCGTAAGTTCCATAAAAATTTGATTATGAAATTTCCAATAGGTATTCAGGCATTTGAAGAGATAATAACAGGAGGTTATGTCTATGTAGATAAAACTGATCTTGTCTATAAATTGGTGGATGAGGGGAAATACTATTTTCTCAGCCGCCCGCGTCGTTTTGGCAAAAGTCTGCTTACCACAACATTGGAAGCCTATTTTCTTGGTCAAAAGGATCTTTTCAAAGGTCTCGCTATCGATTCGCTGGAGACGGAATGGATTGAATATCCTGTTTTTCACCTTGATTTCTCAGGTGGTGACTATACCAAAGAATCCGCATTGCAAAACAGATTGGAATCTGTTCTGGCGCAATGGGAATTGGAATATGGAAAGGTTGAAAGTGAAAAAGAAATTGGAGATCGTTTTTACGGCGTGATTTCCCGTGCTAAAGAAAAGACTGGGAAAAAGGTCGTCATTCTTGTCGACGAGTACGACAAACCTCTTACTGATGCTATTGGATTAACCGAGACTCAAGACAATAACAGAGCTTTTCTTCAAAGCCTGTATGGCATTTTCAAAAGAGGCGATAACCTTATCAAATTCGCATTTCTAACAGGCGTCACTCGTTACGGGAAATTGGGGATTTTCAGTGCGGCAAATAATCTTAAAGATATCTCAAACGATGATAATTATTCCAGCGTTTGTGGAATTTCTGAAAGAGAGTTGTATAAATATTTTGACGAGGAGATTGAAGTTTTCTCAAATAAAAAAGGCGTTTCCAAAGATGAAATTTACGAAAGTTTAAAAAAGCAATATGATGGCTATCATTTTTCAGAGGACTCAGAGGATATTTATAATCCGTTCAGCCTTTTGAACTCATTGGCAGACAGGAAACTTCACAATTATTGGTTTGCTACTGGCACTCCGACTTATTTGATAAAGATACTTAAAAAGAATGAGCCAGACCTTTCCAAATTAGAGAATGGATTTATCGCCACGTTGGAAAACATTTCAACCTTCGGGAATGGAGAGGAGAACATCATTGCGGCTTTGTATCAGAGTGGATACCTGACAATCAAGAACTTCAATGGGAAGTTTTATCGACTCGGCTTCCCAAATGAAGAGGTCAGGGACGGATTTATTCAATGTCTGATGGCTGAATATTCCGGCAAAGGAGGATTGCTCGACAACGATTTGCAGAGCCTTTATGAGAATATCAACGACGACAATGTGGAAGGCATTCTTCTCATGATCAAGCATATAATTGGGCAAATTCCGTTTGAGTGTAGCGAACCCAATATGTTGGAGATTCATTTCCGAAACATGCTATATCTGATGATTAGATTCACAGGTCATGACGTCTCTGTGGAATATCCCGTGTTGGGCGGTCGCATCGACGTCTTCTTCGAGACCAATAAATACGCCTACATCATTGAGTGCAAACGTGACGACTCGGCAGAGAGTGCATTGTCGCAGATCGACGAGAAGAGATACGCAAAAAAGATTTCTGTTCCAGACAAGGCAGTGGTGAAGATTGGGGCGAACTTCAGTACGAAGGAGAGGAATTTGACGGAGTGGAAGGTGGTGAAATCGTAACACATCACTGATCCTGAAGATGGTTTAGCCGTTGAGTTCACGACAGGTCAGATTAAAGCAGAAAATCATTTAACCCCTAAAGGATCACCCCCGGAATCCTTTTTTCTTTCCCATTCCATCTTTTTATTATTAGCGAATCGTTAAAGAATGAATACTATGACAACAAAGGGAAAGGATAATATGATGTGATGTTACGGCAGAGCAAAATAGCATTTAAAAAGGCTATAGGACAAAAAACTACCACTTGGCATTTCCACGCGGTAGTCTAAACTGTTTTTAGTTGTTAGTTCTTTGAATGGCGATGATGTCCTTCATGTTTCTTGTCACCATGTTGGTGACGTCCCTTGTCACCCATTTCATGATGTCCGCGACGAGGGCCGTCCATCTCAAAACCACCTCTTCTTAGGCAATGCGACTTCATCTCAATCAATTCCTTTTGTTCCTCAACAGAAAGCTTATCGAAAGAGGCCCATTTTTGCTCCATAACAACTTTCGCTGCCGCCATTGCGACCTCCATACTATCAATTTCGGCCTTTCTTGCTCGCAAAAGAGCCTTTTGCTCATCTACTGACAAACTATCGAACTTCATCCACTTATGGCATTTCTCCTTCATTTCTGGATTCATACCTTCCATTGGACAACATGGCTTCTGATGATCTCTCATGTGATGTTCTGGACGTCCATGACGCTCTCCATCAGGAGTCATAGCACACTCTTTCTTTTCTTTACATGAACATTGAGAATCCTTGTTGCAGTTACAACAAGAAGTTGCCAGAAGCGCACTCAACATTCCAACCGAAAAAAACAATAATACCTTTTTCATTTTGCCACAAGATTAATGATTAATTTATAATCGCAAAATCAAAAAGTACATTTCTTAAAATCGAAAAGTACATTTTTGAA
>JAKSLA010000084.1 GCA_024401455.1 Paludibacteraceae bacterium
TCGCAGTAGTAATTGCCTATGCCGTTGATAATAGGGCGCAGGTAAGTAAGGAAAATCTTTCTGCCGTTGTCCTCTACAAACTGATCATCGTGCCCAGGGCGATAGATTTCGTTGAAATGAACGCAGAAACGCTCCATGAGAAGATGCATGTCGATAAAACCATCATGGACGAATTGGTTCTTGTCGTATTCGCCAAACTGATAGATGGAGGATGACTTGTCAAGAGAAATGTAATAGTTGTAAAGCCATGTCTCGAATATGCGGCAGGCAATTTTTGTCGCACCGCCTTCTTCTTTTACGAAGTTGAACATAACAGCAATGTTGATATCCTTATCGTAATAGTTGAAGGACACTCGCTTGCCACCAAAGATGATGGATTTCAACATGTCTGAAAGTCCTGGAAACTGAGTCAGTTTCTTCTGCATATCGTCAAAGAGCGTATTGCCCTCTTTGAGTAGAGAATTGACTGCCTTCAACACGCCTTCCTTGTCCCATGCGTACACTTCTGCATCAATGATCTGACAAATACGACTTACGAGGAATGGGTAGCCAGCGGTATAGTCTCGAATCATCTGGCCTACGAATACTTCGTCAAACGTCAGACTATGGTCTGCCTTATATTCAGCAAGCATATCGGCAATTCCCTTTGCCGAAAGGCTCATATCGACATTGAAAGGGACCGCAATGTTCCATGGCGAGTTATACTGATGCTCGTCTTCTTTACGAATCTTCAGTTTCAAGTTCTTGATATCATATACACCAGCGAGAATTACGGATTTGAAGGTCGGATGGCTATCACGATCAAGATACATGCTTCGCAATCCTCCAAGGAATTTGATAAAACCGTCATTGTTGCCTGCCTGATCGACTTCGTCAATCAAAACGACAATCGGATTTGAGGACAATTCGCAAAGTTCTGTCACAATGTCGATAAAATCAAGGTCATCAACAGACTTCAAACCTCTTGGCGCTACCTCGTCAAGCAATTCTTTGACTTTATCGTTCGTTGGCGCATTACGTGCTTCTCGCCGCAATAACCTAAGAAATGCTGCATTTGCTGTTGCTGCATTCTCAAAATAACTGTCATCAACTCCTTCAAAACTTATCTTGAATACGCGATACTCGTTTGAAAGTTGTTTTTTGATAGCCTCCAATGTGGTTGTCTTGCCGTACTGCCTACCACGGTTAATACAGAAATAGTCGCCCTTGGCCACCATCTTGCGGATGATTTCCAAGCGTTCGGTGATGTCCACCATATAATGTTCATTGGGGCGACAAGTACCCGCTGTATTGAATGTTTTCATACTTGCAGTGGCGAAAGTGCATAACTTTTGCTTTGCAATTTTATAAAAATTTTCTCAAAAACGAAATAGCGGTTTTTATAAAACCATTGTTCATGGCCTTTTTTCATGGTTGCCATTTGTTTTGTGGCGTCTTTCGTTTCTGCCTGCCTACTACAATTAGCAAGAGAAGTGCTGCCAAATCCCTAAAATTAAGAATTGAACCCTTTGCCTGCTCACTCTAATTTTGCATCGTAAAATAATAATTTGAAGAAGATGAAGAGAGCATTAGGCATGGCGATGATGGCTTCAATGGGATTTACAACGCTGTCGGCGCAAGATGCGTTGTCGTTGAAGTTGGATTCTTTGATTAAGCGTATTGAATACTTGGAACAGCAGAAGGTTGGACATCCGGACACCGTGCTGGTCGTGAAAGAGGTTCCTGCATCTGCTGAAGAGAAGTTCGCTGTCAAAGGGGAGAAGGCACATTACGATGGTGATCCTTCTTATAGTAAATACCGTATTGGTGGTTATGGCGAGATGCTCTACAGACATAAGGATTATAGTTACAACCGATGGGCTGGCAATGGCGTCTATCGTATGGATCGTTCGGAGGTCTCCCTGCCACGTTTTGTCTTGGCTGGCGATTACAAATTCAGTCGTTGGTTCCAGTTGGGTGTAGAGGTTGAATTTGAAGCAGGCGGTGTTGGCACGGAATGGGAACAAGAGACTGGCTCTGGTGCTGAAAATGGCGAGTTGGAGAGCGAGTGGGAGAAAGGTGGCGAGGTTGCTTTAGAGCAATTCCACATCACCGTGCCAGTTGTCAAAGAGTTTAATGTTAAAGTCGGTCATGTCATCGTTCCTGTTGGTCTGACAAATACCCATCATGAGCCTGTTTTCTTCTTCGGAACGAGTCGTCCTGAAGGCGAGAGTATGATTTTACCTTCGACTTGGCATGAGACGGGTGTTGAATTTTTCGGAAACGTAGGTGCAGGATACGGCAAGTTCAACTATCAGTTGCAAATGGTGACTGGCCTTACGGTGGACGGAATGGACAAATACAAATATTTGGGTGGTGCTAAACAAGGCCTGTTTGAGCAAGACATATTCACAAGTCCCGCATTTGTGGCTCGAATGGAGTATAAGGGAGTCCCTGGTTTGAGGGCCGGCGGAAGTTTTTACTGGTGTAACGATGCGGGTAAAAACTCCAACTATCCCCACTATTATAGTGATTTTAAAGTGCCCATCCGTTTGTTTTCGGGCGATGTGCAATATATCAACCGTTGGGTGACGGCTCGTGCCAATGTGTTGCATGGCAATATCGGAAATACTGTTCGCTTGACTCGTGCCACTTTGGGCCGAACAAGTGTTGCCTATGGCGGAAATACACCTGTGGCTAAGTATGCTGTCAGTTACGGTGGAGAGTTGGGTGTCAACGTCGGCAATTTCTTCCAAACGAAGAAGCCTTTGAAGATTTATCCGTTTGCCCGATATGAGTATTACAATACGCAGGAGAAGTTGGACGAAGGATGGAAGGGTGAGGTGGAAGACCCACGTTGCCAAGTCTCTGCTTGGACTTTCGGCGTGAATTGGTACGCATTGCCTTACTTGGTTGTCAAGGGCGATTGGACGACTCATCATGTAGGTACAAAGGATGCGTTTGATTGGTCCACCCAGTACAGGTCGGAGAATGATTTCTCCCTCGGAATTGCCTATGTGGCATGGTTTAACAAAAAATAGATTATTAACGTTTAATTAAATAACAAATGAAGAGAATTTTTAAGTATGCCCTCTTCCTCTCTATGGGAATGGCAATGACAGGCGTGATGGCCTCTTGTGATGACGACGATGATGACGACGACAATGGAGGAAATTCAGCCTCTATTATTGAGAAGATTGATGCAGAGGACAATTTGGAATACACCAGTAGCAACAAATCCAATTGGAATGCTTATATGAAGATAGTGGCCAACTATTTGAAGGTTGATGCTGCTGATTTGTACAATGACTGGACTGCCTCTTATGAGGGTGGTGATGCCTACTCGGTTACATTTGCCAAGGCTGGTCAGCCTGGTTACACGGCAACTTTCAGTTCGGCTTTGGCTGCTACGGAGCAAATCGTAGATGGTTGTTCGGATATTGCCAACGAGGTCGGTGAGGCCAAGATTGGTGATCCGTTGAATTTGTGGGTGGCTGGAAAATATGCAGATGCTCTTTATGCGGTAGAGTCTTGGTATAGTTGGCACAGCCGTGTCGATTATAGCAACAACATTGAGAGTGTGAAGAATGCCTACTATGGTTCTCTTGATGGCTCTGTGGCTGAGAATTCCATCAGTGCGCAGATTGCTAAAGTGGATGCTGAACTTGACAAGAAGGTGAAGACCGCCATTAAGGATGCTATCGACAAGATTTTGGCTATCCCTCAACCGTTTCGTAACCATATTGCTTCAAGTGAGGCGAAGGCTGCCCAAGAGGCTTGCTCCGATTTGAAGGATGTTTTGGACAAAAGTTTAAAGCCCGCTTTGTCTAAACTTAGCGAGTCTGATTGTGAGGCAATCAACGAGAACTATGTCAATAATGTGGTACTTCCAACGTACAAGAGTTTGAAGGATGCTAACGAGGAACTTTATAATGACGTGGTTCGCTTTGCCGACAATTCGGGCGTCTCTTTTGAGACTTTGTGTGAAGATTGGATCAAGAGCCGTACTTATTGGGAGAAGAGCGAGGCCTTCTTGTTCGGTCCTGTTTCTGATATGGGTATCGACCCTAATATGGATAGTTGGCCGCTTGACCAAAATGCCATCAAGGAGATTTTGGTCAAAGGTGACTTCTCCGACTTGGAGTGGAACGGTGAGTTTGACGAGGAGAACGACAACATTGCTGCTGCTCAAAGCATCCGTGGTTTCCACACGTTGGAGTATCTCATCTATAAAGCAGGTCAACCAAGAACTATCAAGTAAGACAAATTGAATACTTTCTGAAAGAATTGAACTCCCTTCAATTAGGGGAAAGAACTGCTTGCCATTTCTTTCCCCCTTTCGGCGTATATTTCAGAAGGTCGATTGAATTGAATGTAAGATTGAAAAAGTAAAAAAGAAATTAAATGAGTCAGAAATCAAGTGCATATTTCTTGTTGACGGGTCTGATGTTGATTTTCTCTTCTTGTGATAAGGAGGGCATTACGGAAGGGTATGTCGAGGTGAAGGATGGTTATGCCTTGTCTGCGGGTACTTCGACCATCTATTCCAACTCGGCTTATGCCTACGATACGGAGGCTGATTGGATTAGTGGAAGTAACAAAACTCGTTGGAACAGAGGAAATACGCTTTACGATGACGGCCCCCGTGACAACGCTGGCCTTGGTCCAGTCTATGCCGGCTATAGTTGTGGCAGTTGCCATAACCGAACGGGTAGATCCATTCCTGCCGCTTGGTCGGATGCTGAAGGTAGTGGTAAGTATGGCTTCAGTAGTATGTTGGTCTATGTCAGTCGCAAGAACGGAAAGTTTTTTCAAGATTATGGACGTGTCCTTCACGACCAAAGCATCTATGGTGTTGAGGCTGAGGGTAAATTGAAGATAACGAAGAACTATCGTAAGTTCCAGTTCCCGGATGGGGAGGATTACGAACTCTGCTGGTTTTCCTATAAAATTACGGATTGGTATGCCGACAGCATTGCTCCTGAAGATTTGTTCTGTACGGTTCGCATTCCGCTACGTCATGTCGGTATGGGACAGATGATGAGCATCGATCCTCATGAGATTGAGCAGTTGGCTCTTCGAAGCAACTATCCCGAATATGGCATCAGCGGCAAGTGTAATTACATCACGGAACGTGGTGTCCGTCAGTTGGGTTTGAGTGGCAACAAGGCACAGCATGCCGACCTTACGGTGGAGTTGGGTTTCAGCAGTGACATGGGCTACACCAATAGTCGCTATCCCGAGGAGATTTGCCGCGGACAGGCGCAAATCAACCAAGGAAGTATGATGGGCTTGCTGTATGATCGATTGGACGCCACTACGGAGGACATGGAGAATGTGGACCTCTATATGCAAGCCAACGGTGTGCCAGCCAGACGTAACGTGAACGATTCGACGGTGATGCGAGGGGAACAGATGTTTTATAAGGCTAAATGTCACCTTTGCCATGTGACCACCTTGCATACGAAAGTAGGTGGCTCCACCTTGTTGAATGGTACTCGTTTGCCTTGGTTGGGCGGTCAGACCATCCATCCGTATAGCGACTTTTTGCTCCACGATATGGGCTCGGAAATTTGTGGTGTCGGCTTGAACGACAATTACCAAAGTGGTTTGGCAATGGGCAACGAGTGGAGAACTACTCCGCTTTGGGGTATCGGTTTGCAACAGGTGGTCAACGGACACACCTATTTCTTGCATGACGGTCGTGCTCGCAATTTCGTGGAAGCCATTATGTGGCACGGCGGTGAAGGCGAGGCCTCTAAAAACATCTTTAAAAATATGAATAAGGGAGACCGAGATGCTCTTGTTAAATTTTTACAATCATTATAATGGTTTAAATAACAGAAAAGAATGAGAAACTTAGTTATATCATTGGCTATGGCGGCTTGTGTGCCTGCCGTTGCCCAAGACTCAATTCAGTATGTCCCACGTTCGGCGTATGATTCTCTTTTGAAGCGTGTAGAACTTTTGGAACAAAACGAACTCCATTGCCCAGCAATGCCTCCTCATATAGGAGAGGTGGGGCGTCATCGTCATCCTTTTCGTAAAAAACATCATTATCACGTTGAGAATGTATCTGCTCCAAAAGAAATGGCAGAAGCACCTCGCAGACCTCGTCAAGAGGAGAATGACCGTGATCGTCAAATCATGGAAGACAATGATTGTGGTGTGATTCCTATTGCAGGGCGTGAAGGTTTCGCCATTCAAAGTAGAGATGGCGGTTTCTCTTTCAAACCCTATATGATGGTCCAAACAACGGCCAACTTCAATTGGTACGACGACGAGGGTTTGGACAAGGCGTATAACCAAGATAATGTGGCCAATTCGGGATTTGCCGTTCCTTATGCCATTATCGGATTTACGGGAAAGGCATTCAATCGTTTGTCGTTCAACGTGAGTATGAATGCAGCAGCGAGTGGTGGAGGCATTCTTCAGCAAGGCTGGATTGATGCGAAGGTGTGCAAAGGCTTGCAAATTCGTACGGGTAAGTTCAAAACACCTTTTACACACGCTTATCTGACTATGTTGGGAGGAACGTTGTTGCCTTGCTTGCCTTCGTCGTTGACTACTTCAACTATTATGCCTTATACGCTCAATGCTGTCACTCCGACGATAGGAACGGGATTTGATTTGGGCGTTGAACTTCATGGTCTTTTCGCCAACCAAAAAATGGGGTATGAATTAGGTTTGTGGAACGGAACGGGTGGCAGTGTCAATGGTGCGACCAAGACATTCAGCGATGATTGGCATATCCCTTCGTTGCTTTATGCCGGACGCCTTTCTTTCATGCCTAAGGGCGTGATGCCAAGTACGCAAGGGGATCCTGACCATTTGGATGAAAACAAGATGTTGTTGGCCGTGTCGGGAGGAATCAATGTGGAGAGTGAGTATGAAAGTACAAACGATAGTCGTTTAGGGGTTGAGGCTGCTTGGTTGTATAAGCGACTCTATTTGGCTGGCGAGGCTTATTGGATGCATGTTGGTTTCACCGATAGGCAAAAGATTGACGACGAGTTCGACTATTTGGGCGGCTATGCACAGATTGGTTACTTTTTGACTCGTAATTTGCAAGGGGCTTTCCGTTATGACTTCTACAATCGAAACGGCTGGGATGCTAACGGCTTTTTGAATATGCCTGCAGTCGGATTGAACTACTTCATTCGCAGTTGTAATTTGAAAATGCAAGGAATGTATCAATACACGGGTCGCACCAATCATGACACGCAGTTGGATCGTGATAACGATGATTTGGGCATTGCCACTCATAAGGCCACTCTGTTGTTGCAATATAGTTTTTAAGAAATTTTCTTGCGGACGGTTTTATTCTTTGATTCTAATGTTATTAGTATGATTAACAGGTTTGTAATTATATTTTCAGTTCTTGCGGGCGCCCTCTCAACGGGTGCCTGCTTGAGCAGTTGTGACGATGGCGACATAGTGGAGGAGATGAATTTCTCGGTCAATGAAGGCTATGTTGTCAAACTCAATGGTTCGTTACGAAATTTGGACCAATGGAGTTCTTCGCAATATCAGGTGGTGGTGGCTGCCTTCTCGGCTCAAGACTCCTACCCAATTTTGGCAAAGGCAGTCCCTTTTCAAGACTCTTTGGATTTCTTGTTTGATGGCATCAATCCCACTTGTGAGTCCATTGAATTGTGCGTGCTCAACCTCATTAACAAACGTGTGGTGACGTTGGCTCCTATCTTCGAGCGTTCAGAAGAGCCTGATCGCAAACTTAGTGATACGATTGCTTACAATATGAAGGGCGTCGATGTCGGGATGTTCTCAACCATTCAAAACAACATTCTCACCAAGCGTTGTGCCTATTGTCATGGAAAGGGCGAGACTCCTGCGGCAGGTTTGTATCTCACGGAAGGGCAAAGTTACGCAAGTTTGGTGAATGTTGCCTCTCAGAAAATTGACTCGTTGAAGCGTGTCGCTCCTGGCGATGCGGAGCACAGCATGCTCTACAAGGTTCTGACCGAATATGAGGAAGGATGTGGATGGCATTATGACCACACTAAATTCTTTTATGGCAACTCGATGAGCAATTTGGTGAAAGAGTGGATCAACGCTGGGGCTCCGCAATAATGCTCCTTGATAAGTATAATTTTTGAAAAGCGGCTTCTATGAGGGACGAACCCCTTGAAAAAATATATAGATGTCCATTAAATTAAGTATCTTCGCAAATCAAATAAAGTGACGAATAAACATGGCTACAAGCATACACAATCTTACCGTAAATGGAAATGAAGTTCAGGTGGAAAGGTTTGATTTCCAATCCAACAAAGGTATTGGTGAACGCCACATAATGATTCATTTGACCCAAAAGTCTTTGTCTGCCAAGCAGCAGGTGATGGACGCTTTTGCGGCCTATTCTCTTTTATTGGGTACAGACATGGCCGGTTATACGCCTGTTTTCCGACGCATCTTCTTAAGTGATGCAGCCAATCAGAACGATCTGGTCAGCGAGAAACTCTCACAAGAGTCCACTCCTGTGGCTACCTCTGTTGTGGAGCAGCCACCTTTGAACGGAACGAAAATCGCCATGTGGGTTTATTTCTTGGAGAATGTTCATTCGGAACTTTTGGCCTCGGGCCTTCATCAGGTGCGACATGGTGCTTATACGCACTATTGGGGAGGCACTACCACGAAGAAATCAGGCAGCAGTGAAGACCAGACGGTGGCTTTGCTCTCTGATTATGCAAGGCTTTTGGACGAAAAAGGACTCTCGTTGGAGGACGACTGCATCCGTACTTGGTTCTTCGTCCAGAATGTGGATGTCAATTATCAAGGCGTGGTCGATGGTCGTAACCGTGTATTTGACGAGCATAATTTGACCAACAGGACTCACTTTATCACCAGTACCGGCATTGGCGGAAGATGTGCCGACAGAAATGAGTTGGTGCAACTCAACACCTATGCGGTGGGTGGCTTGCAACCCGAGCAGTTGAAGTTCCTTTATGCGAAAGATTATTTGAATTCGACTTATGAATATGGTGTTCGTTTTGAACGAGGAACATTGATCGATTATGGAGACAGAAGGCATATCTTCATCTCGGGCACGGCCAGCATCGACAATAAGGGCAATGTGTTGCACATAGGCGAGATTGACAAGCAGGTGCATCGCATGTGGCAGAATGTAGAAGCGTTGCTCGACGAGGGCGGTTGCGGGTTTGAAGATGTGGCTCAGATGTTGGTCTATCTTCGTGATCCGGCCGACTTTGATTTGGTTCGCAAGATGTTCGACGAGCGATTCCCCAATACGCCCAAAGTCATCTTGTTGGCGCCAGTCTGCCGACCAACTTGGTTGATTGAGATGGAGTGTATGGCGGTGAAAGAGGTCCGTAATGCTCAATTTGCTGAATTTTAATCTGTTCCCTTATAGGTTTTATTGGTATGAATAGAGTTGTCGAAACGCTTATTAGGGTGTTTTGTGCCGTTTTGGTCCTTGTTTTGGCGGTTGCCACGTTGGTGGAGGATAGGCAAGGTACACTCTTTGTAGAGAAGTATATTTACGGAAATTGGTGGTTTGTCTTCCTTTGTATGGTTGCATTTTTGTTGACCGCATTCCACCTTGTTCAAGTGAAGGTTTGGAAAAATGTTCTTCCGTTACTCTTTTCGGTCTCATTGGCACTCATCTCGATAGGGGCTTTCTTGACCTATCTGACGGCCGAACGTGGCTATGCCCATTTGCAGAAGGAACGCAAATGCATTACGTTTGAAGGTAAAGATAGAAAGGTGCATCAACTCCCATTCGAGATGGTGTTGGATAGTTTTTGTGTGCGCTATTATCCGGGAACGGAGGCTCCGATGGACTATGTCAGTTATATGCGAGTCGATGGAACGCCCGAGGTGGTCTCCATGAATAAGAATTTTGTGAAGGACGGCTATCGTTTTTGCCAGTCGAGTTTTGACGAGGAGGGCGCGGGCAGTTGGCTGAGTGTCAACCATGATCCTTATGGTGTGACGACTATGTTTGCAGGATATCTTTTATTTGCGTTAGCGGGTTTGGCTTCTCTTTTTTGGAGAGGCAGCCGTTTCAGACAGTTGTTGCAAGACCCTTTGTTGAAAAAAGGTGGCGTGTTGTTGCTGGTGTTGTTTTTTTCCTTCCCTTGTTCCTATGGAGCGGAGACTGCCGTTCCTGTCATCTCCAAGGAGAAGGCGTTGGAGTTGCAACGTAATCAGGTGGTCTATCAGAACCGAATTGTTCCGTTCAACACGGTGGCCATTGATTTTGTGAAGAAGATTACAGGTACAGCCAACTATCACGGACTTATGCCCGAACAGGTGGTGGGTGGCTGGAGCATTGCCCCTGAGATGTGGCATCGCGAGAAGATGATCAAGGTGAAATCTGCCGAGTTGAGGCAAGCCTTGGGCATGACCGGCGACTATTGCAGTATGGCAGACCTGTATGATGACAAGGGGCGTTACCGCTTGCAGGCATTGTGGATGCAGGAGCAGCAGAGCCATGAAGTGAGCAAGTTGGAGAAGGCGATTGGCGAGTTGGACGAGAAAGTGGGTATCATACAGATGTTGCTCAACAACACGTTGATGAAACCGTTGCCCCAAGACAGAAGTGTGCAACCTCTCAGCGATGCGAAGGTGAGTGCCGAGTTGCTTTACAATCGTCTGCCTCTGACGAAAATCTTGTTTATGCTCAACTTGACGTTGGGTTTCCTCTCTTGTGCATTGCTGTTCTATCGAGGTTTGTCGAGAAGCGGTCAGTCCAAGTCGTGGGTGGATAACGCCTTCCGTGTCTTGCCGTTTCTGCTCTTCCTTATTCTGCTCGTGCAAGGATTTGGGTATGGACTGAGGTGGTATGTCAGCGGCCGTTTGCCCCTCAACAATGGATATGAGACCATGCAGTTCTTCTCTCTTGTTGTGCTTTTGATGGCGGCTCTTTCGCATAGAAGGTATTCCTTCGTTTTGCCTTTCGGCCTTTTGTTGTCGGGTTTCACCCTGTTGGTGTCGCATTTGGGCGAGATGAATCCGCAGATTACGCCGCTGATGCCGGTGCTCAATTCGCCTTGGCTCAGTGCGCATGTTTCGATGATTATGATGTCGTATGCCCTTTTTGCCTTCATCATGCTCAATAGTCTCTTTGCCTTGGTATTGATGAGTAAGGCGGACAACCAATCACAAGTGGAGCAGTTGACGTTGATAAATCAGATTCTTCTCTATCCTGCCTCTATCTTGATAGGTGTAGGTATTGCGCTTGGATCCGTTTGGGCCAACGAGTCATGGGGAAACTATTGGGGGTGGGATCCCAAAGAAGTTTGGGCGTTGATTACGTTCATGGTTTATGGAGCGCCGATCATCTTCTCTCAAGCATCTCTTTTCACAAAGCATAAATTGTTTCATCTCTATCTGTTGTTGGCTTTTCTGACCGTGTTGATGACCTATTTCGGTGTCAATTATATATTGGGAGGAATGCACAGTTATGCTAATTCGTAGGACGGGCGGGCGTATGAAATGAATTTATGGAGGTCACCATAGGGTATTTGTCTGTTTGTTTAGAAATTCAGAAAATTTTCATAATTTTGCAATGGAAATACATCGTTTGCGTGTTTCAAGGAATTAATTATTTGTTTTGTAAAACATGGAAAGAAAACCAATTTTCATTGATTTGCAGTGCGACTTTGGATTCAAACACTGCATGAGCGAGGAGATTATCATGAAGTCGTTCCTCAACGCCATCCTCAGCGAGGATTATGGTATGATAGACAGCTTGGAATTCAAGAATTCGGAACTCAGCAAGAAGAGAAGCGAAAACCGTGGAGTCACTTTCGACCTGAGATGTAAGTTGAGCAACGGAACCGAGATTTTGGTCGAAATGCAAAATTACACTCATCCCCACTTCAAAACTCGGGCAAATTATTATCTTTACAAACTGATGGACGAACTCTTGCCCAGAGGGATCGTATGGAAGAATTTGGAGAAGGACATCCCTCCTCTGATAGGCATCTTCATCATGGGGAAGAACATCGCAGAACTGACAAAACCGCTCACGGTCACCTCCGAGTTCGATGTGGACGAGAAATGCGAATTCTGGGACCGCATGAGAAAGTATTACATTTCCCTGCCTCACGTAAAGAGAAAGGCCGTTAGTTCGTCCAAACGAGAAGTATGGTTTAATGTTTTCAAAAATTTAGGACGTATGGATACTATAGACGAAACGATTATCGCCAACGCCGACGAGGGACTTCTTCATTTGATAGAGAAGGCCAAGGTTGCCGCCCTTTCCAAAGAGGAGTACGCCGAATACGAGGCTTCGTTGAAGGCCCTTTCCGACGAAGGTCTCGCAGAAAACTTTGGCTATAGAAGGGGAAGGTATGAAGGCAAAGCAGAAGGTAAAGCAGAAGGCAAAGCAGAAGGTAGAGCAGAAGGTAGAGCAGAAGAGAAGATCGAAACCGTAAAGATGCTTTTGGCAAATGGTGT
>JAKSLA010000085.1 GCA_024401455.1 Paludibacteraceae bacterium
TCGTAACTGTAGTCGCCCGTTGACGGCTTCACCGTCGCCGCCAATGTCGTCTCCGCACCCTCGCAGATCGACTCTGACGCCAATGTGGCCGTCACGGATTCTATGGAACAGGAGGCTCCGCACTCACTTGTAGCCATTGCACGAATTTCACTATCAGAGTGTCCCAACAGACGAGCATACGCCTCGTTTAGCAAAACTTGATCACACGCATCCACCGTTCCCTTCCATGAAACGGAATATTTCGTTCCAAAAGGAATTGGTTTGTCCATGCCCTGTTCAAACTTCCATACAATAGAATCGCCAATAAGTTGACCGCCTTCCGTAGCAGATACGAACGAAAGTTCTTCCGGCTTACGGTCTATAATGGAGAGATTATAGGCATAATCGGTGTGGACGTGAATATTTGAGTATTGATGGTTACCCCATCCTACACCCCTAAATCCGAAATATCCATCTTTCACCTTCAACCCTGCCGCAGTAAACGCAGGTGATGCTGACGTATCCTTTCCAAACCAGACTTGAATAACATCATCCACCACATTCACTTTCCAGCGACATGGATTATTTTTCAATGCACATGTAGCATTTGCAACCTCGCGGCTTCCTTCAAAGCACTTAATGGACAAACCATTTGCCTCATTGAATTTGTATTGAACACGCACATCATCACGCACAAAGAATTCACCCTCCTGGTCACTTGCGATTGACGCATCAAATTCAGCATACATATTCTTGGAAAGCGAGTTGTTGAACTTCGCCACTTGATTCTGATTAGTAGCAAGAACACCACCCGAAAGCGTTGCGTTTGTCAACGTCCAATCCGAAGCTTTAGCAAGTGCATCATCAAAGATAGCACCATGCGTCTGCTCATAATTAATTGTATATGTCACCTCATCGCCAATTTGCACTACTTCCTTATCCACCAATTTTTCCAATGTAGTAGGAATGATCGGTTCAGGAACTTTAGCACAAGTAACCGTCACTTCAGCCGTATCGGACAAAGGCGAGTTCTTGTCAGCAAGAATCCAAGCCACATTTTGAGTCAACTCATCGTCCGTCTCACATTCTTTTCCTGACGGGAAACTTGCCATTGCATTATAGATGATGGAGCCTTTCTGCTTAACCTGCATGATAGGAATTTCCCATTTAACCACCCATCGTCCATCGGCAATTTGGTAACTATCCCAACTTGCCTTATACTCTTCCAAAGGACATTCGTTCACAAAAGAGACAAACTCCATTCCCTTTGGCAATGTATCTATCACCACCACATCGCGAGCCTCGCGACCTGCCATCGGACCCGTTCCCAAGATACGTCTCCAAGCATATCCATCATATTCCTCAACAAGGATATTCTCAATCACATCACTTGGTTTGTCGCAGATACTTGGCAAATACTCAGTAATCGGAATTTCTATTGACTTACCCGTTGCAGGATCAATGTTTTGCCAACTTGGCGATATCAAATGGTAGTTACCGTCTTCTGCATCGGCGGCTTTAGCGTTCCAAGACCAGTCGTCCTTAAAATCAGGAGTACCCCAGTTGCTGGTATTCAAATAGCCCGCCAAACGAAGAGGGAACGTTCCTCCCTTATGAATACGGCCAGGCTGCATATAGTTAGAGATGTGTCCCGTCGAAGTCACCAACAAAGGAGCAAACTGGATGCACAATCTTTGATTCCAACGACCATTATCATCCGTACCCTCAACTATTGTTTCGTGAGTCACATTCACCACATCCGAAGAACTTCGTCTTCCTTCATAAATGGAAGTATTCCACTGCCAACCACGGTTACCGCAATCACCCACGCCAGCAAGACAGTCGTATCCAGCATCATACATATAATATGCAATACGATAGTTACCATAATTAATATATGGTTCGATGGCATCGTTGTATAGACGGAAACGCAACCACAATTGAGAGCCATCCAGATTGTTTGACATCGCCAGCGTTACTCTCGGACGACCGCCATCCAACCAGCCTGCCTCTGAAGAATTTTCAAAATCCACTTTATACTGCACCATATTGCCTGGATTCACCTTCTCCCTATCGGCACTCTTCTCAATCTTCAAAGCACGCTTGATCACATCCACACAATTACGTTGCATAGTAGATGTGCTGTAGTTTGGATATTCATTCGTAGTCCAGCCATCACCATTTGAACAAGTAATGTCAGCCGTTGTACAATATCGACCGAAAGCATTCGGACCGATTTTACATGTATAAGAAACCTCTCCTGAGGTGGCCTTTATTGTAGCCTCGTCAAGAGCCGGTCCAGTGACACTGCTACCCTTTACACCCGAAACCTTACCAATTTTCCATGTAATCGTATGGTCGGAAGCATTGTAAACACCACCGTCGCTTGCTGAAACGAAAACGAAATCCTTTGGTACATTTTCCACAATCACCACGCCCTCCGCATCAACAGAAGCATAGTTTCTATAGGAAAGCAAATATTTTATCTGGTCGCCCGTATAGGCATAAGTGACGCTATCCTCTATGGCACGATATATCTTCATATTCGGCTTTGGCGTCACCATCTGACCTGGCGCTATATGGTTTCCTGTACCAATAACCATACCCAACCAACGGAAGAATCCATGGAAATAGTGAGGCACACTGGTCAAATAGTTATCGCCAGGAGTGGTAATATCCCACTCTATATTACATTGACGATAGAGAATACCCGCCAAATCCAAATCCTGGGCACCGATAGCCGACGGCATACCCACACCCGTAACCCAGTTGAACGTAAACTCACTCTTTGGGAAAGTACCATCTGGCATGATATCCCAGTGCAAAGTAGAAGGACCTTTATAGGTCACTGATGGCCCACCACCATATTCCGTACAAGCCGCCGATTTATCCCATGCTTGGGGATCGTTCATAAACTTTGAAAATCTTTCGCACCAATCCTTCTCGAACGTATTTCCGCCCGCTTCTACAGCGTGCGTCGTCGGATTCCACGTATATTCAGGATTTCCGTGCCATACATAGTTGAGCGCCGTACGCCAAGCCGAACGGAAACGACCTCCTTGGTTTCCAGGCTCCAACGTCACTTTAGCGCCATTGATAGTAGCCTCTTCTCCGAAGAACAAATTTTTGGCTGATTGCTGCAACCAATTACCGACCATCCAGTCGCAAGAAGCCTCACATCTACGATATTGTTCCCGCTCCCACTCCGTACTTTCAGGAAGGTCGAGCGACAAAACCAATTCATAAAACTCTCTGAAGTAAGCAGGCGAACTATAGTCGGTATGCATATTAACAGGTCCTGCGAACTCTGGAATATAATCCACACCATTCATATTCAACGGATTCTGACGTCCCCATTCCGTCACCTCCGACCAAGTTGTTCCATTCTTCAAATATCCATCCAAGCCGACATCACCGGTCGTTACACGTCTTGGATTTTCATTACCAAAACGCTGTTCAGAAATGGCAACCAAACCACGGACCACGTCAATCAACTCCTTCTTGTAATTCATGGTTCCGCCGCCGGCAATCTTCACACCACTATCGGCTCCCCACTGACGCCAAGCGATATAAAGAGCCAAAACGATTTCATTATCACCGTCCGTCGCCGAACAATTAGCGTTTTGGTCACCGATGATCAAATCACCATAATCACATTCTGGGCAGAAAACGGCCCCAGTGGCATAACTTTTCTCCTTCACACGAGAGTGGTCATGGATACGCATCCACAATCCGTCGAACGAGACCTTGTCACCCATCACGGCCGCAGCAAGCATTGAATATCCATCACCCTCACGACAGTCGTACGGACAACCGATATTACCTCTAATATACTTGACTCCATCCACTACGGTACCATCATATTCCCACTCGTTGGCGAAAATCTGATAAGCATCGCGTATGTCCTGCTCCATCTCAATATGTACAACTCCTTCCGGATTGTCGGTACCAAGATTCTTCAAGGAATGTCCTTTCCCATAACTATATTCCACGAATTGCGGGAAAGGGAATCTCGGATTACCCGAATTGATATGCACTGGCACCTCCAACGCAGAGAATGCCGACGTACACGCAAGGTAACCACATAATGATAAACCTATTATTTTTTTTGACCACATAAGCATTTTATGGTTTAGTCCCTATTAACAAATTTTATACAAAATCCAAATTTATAAATTGTGGTTGAATATGCAAAACGAAATCTCGGTTAATTTCTCCACTCCCTCAAAATGTTACCTCATTATCCCTTCAAAGCAACCTCATGCCAACATTCTACCTAAAAAAGGGATTGCAAATGATTGAGTTTTTCAGTTTTTTGGAGAATTTTTACACCCTTGCTTATAATCCATCATCTATCTTTGTGAGACTCAAAACTTTATTTACAGACTACAAAATTATTTGCTGTTATGTACAAAAAATTATTAGCATCCCTCTTCGCTTTAGGGCTTACTGCTTCATCTTTCGCAGAAAAACAAATTTTGATAAACGGAAGTCCGGCAGAGAAAAGCGACATCGAAGAGATTAGTTTTATGGGGGACAACCTGATGTTGAAGTATTCCGATGGAGATAGTTTCACTTTAGACATCGAAACCGTCGAGATCAACTTTTCCGACGCGACCTCAAACGGTAGCATTTTGGCCGGCATATTCACCCTCAACTCATGGGTGAAAGACGAAATTCACGTAAGCGGCGTCACCGTGGGCACCCCTATCCAAATCATCAGCGTAGATGGCAAAACAATCTATGCATCCCACGCAGAGGCTGAAGATGTAACCATCTCCTCAGCAGCCTTTACTCCGGCAACCTATATTATTAAGATAGGCAGCCAGATCGTGAAATTCATCAAGAAATAAAACTTAGAACTAAAAAATCATGAAGAAACTCATACTCTCAACTTTGGCATTAGCAACTACTGCCATCAATGCCCAAAACCTTGTGGAGATAACGTTGAAGGATGGTTCCGTAAAGACCTTCCAAACCTCATCGATCGAAAACATGAAATTCGGACAAGGGGACTCTTTCAGCATCATAAACGACGAAGGGGAAACTATCAATTTCGATGGAAACGTCGCCAACATCAAATTCTCTAAACACCATGCCATAGACGGCACATCCGTACACACCATTGCCCGCAGCATCGGATTGGGATGGAACTTGGGTAATAGCATGGACGCACAAAACAACGGCTACTCTTCGGAGACGGCATGGGGAAACCCAATGATCACTGCCAACACATTCAAAGGCGTTAAAGAGGCTGGCTTTTCCGCCGTCCGCATCCCTATCACTTGGCTCGGACATATCGGACCTGCCCCTGAATATAAGATTGATGACAATTGGATGAACCGCGTGGCAACCGTTGTAGGCTACGCCAAAGAGGCTGGCTTGAAAGTCATCATCAACATCCACCACGATGGAGCCAACAGCCAATATTGGTTAGACGTGTTAGGGGCATCCAAAAACCCACAGAAAAACGAACAGGTGAAGGCCCAATTGGCTGCCATGTGGAAACAGATCGCCACCAAGTTCAAACGTGAGGGCGATTACCTCATTTTCGAGGGAATGAACGAAATTCAAGACGGCAAATGGGGTTGGGGCGAAAACCTTACAGACGGGGGCGCTCAATACCGCGTCATGAACGAATGGCTGCAAACATTCGTAGATGCAGTCCGCTCGGTGGGTGGTGAAAACACCTACAGATTCCTCGGATGTCCGGGCTACGACACCAATGTGGACCACACCATCAATGAGATCGTCGTCCCTAAGGATGTTGTAGAAAACAAATTGCTCGTTGCCGTACACTTCTACGACCCGTACACCTATACGCTCAACAACGAAAAGGACGAATGGGGCCACACCGGTATAAACAAGGAGAATTGGGGTAACGAAACGGATATGACCAACATTTTCAATCGTCTGAAGACCAGATTCATGGACCAAAACATCCCAGTTTATTTAGGCGAGGTGGGAAATGTGCATCGTGCAACGGATCGCGCAGAAGCATTCAGAAAATACTATCTTGAGTATCTCTGTAAAGCAGCAAGAGACTTTGATCTTCCTCTTTTCTTCTGGGACAACGGAAGCGAAAAAGCAGGAGCAGAGAGTTCAGGTCTAATTAACCATGGTACAGGAGAATACATCAACAACGGTAAAGACATCATTGATGTCATGGTTAAAGGATTCTACGACGACGATCCAAACTACACGTTGCAAAGTGTTTATAACAATGCTCCAAGATAATGGACAATTGTCATTGAAATCATAAAGGGAAGAGCGTGCCAAAGAGCACGCTCTATTTTTTTGAAGATTATGGATGACGATGTGGAATTTGCGGAGACATCCCATGGGGGACAACCCGCCAAATTCTTAATTCTTAACTCTTTATTAAAAAGACGAGGGGACGTCTCTACCGCAGCCATTTCTCCAACATAAGCAACGATACATTTTTGGCAACGATATTACCCGATTTGTCTATCAGATAATTATAGGGTAAGGAGGTGATGTTGTAGGTGCGGATGGAGATGCCGTTGATGTCGCTCACACAGATCCAAGGAAAGTCGGCCACGGTCTTTTTCCAATATTCATAATCTGTATCATAAGAGACCTGATAGATTTCCAATCCCTTCGACTTGTACTTATCATAAACATTCTTGAAGAGGAGATAATCCGACTGTGACATTTGTGAATAGACACAAAAATCCAACAATATGAACTTACCCCTCAAATCATACAACGAACGGATTTTCCCTTTGTCATCAGCAAAACTCAAATCAGGGAAATTAGCCGTGGTTGCGTTCGAAAAGAACTGTTCATATTCATCCTGCTTCATCTCCGAACGAGCCTTTGTCACGAACTTGTACAACTGCTTCTCCCTCGGCGTATCCTTGTAATTGGAATGCCAAGCCGTAGCCACGGCAGAATAGAGTCGCAAGTCCTTCTTATCCATAGGATTAAACGGCGTGATTCCATAAGCCAACTTGCGGAACAAAGCGTAATATGCCACGGGCGATGACGTGTTTGCATAAACCATGTGCCTAACCGAGTCTTTATAGGACTCCACAAAGGACAGCACACGCGCATCCAACAAATCCCTCGAATGGGCATCTGAACTGAAACGGGCAACCTCGGCCTTGATGGAATCGTTGATGGCATTTTCAAACGACAAATAATCCTTCAGTTTTATATTCACCTCCGAATTGACCACCCGATAGTTCGTTGAATCATCTATGCGCAGATTCAACATAGACTGATTCGGCTCCACAACAAATGTGTAGGAACGATTCTCCGCACGCAAGCGATAAAAAGCTGGACTATCTTGCTTTTTACCCTTCAACGAAAGAGTCCCCATCGAATTGACTTTCGCAGAATCGATGGTTGAAACGCCTTCAACGCCAAAACAGTCCAAATAGAGTGTCGATGACGCCATCACATCGCCAGGACAACCGTCGGAAACCCTCACCACGAACGCATCATTATCCGTACATGCCGCTAACGACAACAACAACGACACACCTATAATCTTATTCTTGTAATTCATACTCGTTATTCTATATTTATGAGTACAAAGATATTAAAATATGGCGATTCCCTCGAAAGGTCGATTCATGTTTTATCCCAACATCAAAACAAAATCAAAATGTGGAAAAGTTTCATTAAGAAAACAAATAATCAAAAAAATATATCGTATATTTGCAGTACAAAAATGTGGACAGATTTGGCTGATTGCAACCACAGAAAAAAATGCTAAAACAATTCTTTTCTGCTATTTTATCTTGCCAAATCCCATTACAACGAATTTATGAACCCGCCTCCCTCAACCGAGGCAAAAATTTATTTTCAATATGGGATATTTTTTCTCTTCGGAGTCCGTTTCAGAAGGACATCCTGACAAAGTTGCCGATCAGATTTCGGATGCCGTACTCGACAACTTCCTCGCTTTGGAACCAGAGTCAAAGGTAGCATGCGAAACGCTCGTAACGACAGGACAAGTGGTACTTGCCGGTGAGGTCAAGTCATCATCACACGTGGACGTGCAAGCCGTTGCACGCAGAGTAATCAACAGAATCGGCTATACCAAGAGCGAGTACATGTTCGACGGCAATTCTTGCGGTATTTTCTCGGCTCTTCACGGACAATCTCCTGACATCAACCGTGGTGTCGAGAGAGAGGATCCATACAACCAAGGTGCCGGCGACCAAGGTATGATGTTTGGATATGCTTGTGACGAGACCAAGAACCTCATGCCAATTTCACTCGACCTTTCTCACGCACTACTCATCGAGTTGGCGGCCATCAGAAGAGAGGGTAAGGTCATGACCTACCTTCGTCCTGACTCAAAATCACAAGTAACTATTGAATACGGTGACGACAACAAGCCTAAGAGAATCGACACAATCGTCATCTCTACTCAACACGACGAGTTCATCCAAGCTGGCAATGGCAAGACTCAATTGCAAGCTGACGAAGAGATGGTGGCAAAAATCAAGGAGGATGTTGCCAACATTCTTTTGCCTCGCGTAATTGCAAAGGATAGCCAATACGCTGCTTTGTTCAAGGGAGGCTACAACTTGTTGGTAAACCCTACTGGCAAATTCGTTATCGGAGGTCCTCACGGTGACACTGGTTTGACTGGCCGTAAGATCATCGTTGACACTTATGGTGGTAAGGGTGCGCACGGAGGTGGTGCATTCTCTGGAAAAGACCCTTCAAAGGTGGACCGTTCTGCAGCATACGCAGCAAGACACTTGGCTAAGAACCTTGTTGCCGCAGGCATTGCAAGCGAAGTTTTGGTTCAAGTGGCTTACGCTATCGGTGTGGCTGAACCTATGAATTTGTATATCAACACTTATGGCTCATCCAAGGTGAAGATGAACGACGGCGAGATTGCAAAGAAGATCAGCGACAGCAAGATTTTCGACATGCGTCCGAAGGCTATCGAAGACCGTTTGAAGTTGCGTAACCCTATTTATGAGGAGTCTGCTTCTTACGGACACGTTGGCCGCACTCCAGAGAAGAAGGTGAAGACCTTCATCGACGGCAATGGCAAGACCTTCACTAAGGAAGTTGAACTTTTCACTTGGGAAAAGACAGACAAGGTTGACGATTTGAAGAAATTGTTCGCTTTGTAAAAAAGTCCAACGATAAATCAAAAAAGCCACAGCGATTGTCTGTGGCTTTTTTGTTTTAAAAGCATCTAAAAAAATAATCTCACACAGCAAAAGGAACAGTAATATTTTATTATTTTTGCAAAAGTTCAAGATGACCTTCTATTGTATTAACTAATATTTAAATTTTATATTCTATGAACTTTCAAAAACGGATGCTTCCTAAGTTATGTCTTGCTTTTTCTTGGCAATAATTTAAAAAATACGAAACAACATGGTAACAAGAATCTGTTTTATTCCAAGCATACTTCTATGCATTAATGTTCTTACTTCTTGCGATAAAAACAAAGATGAATTAACATACTGCGAAATACATTACAAAATCACTAACGCATCAGATTACAATATTTCAATTACTGAATATCCACCTTATTCATCAGAAAAAAAATATGATATAAACACCCATAGCATATATTCTTTTTCTTTTGACGAGAAAGGTTCTTTTGGAAAAACATCATCGTATTATTACTATCGCGTCGATTCATTTAAAATAACATTTTCCGATACTTTTTCAGTAACAAGCACACGCCTAAATAAAATGGCTAAGTTTGTAGATATAGAAAATTGTGTAATAGAAGAAACGTCTAAGTATGAGCATGAGGTTCTTTACACCATTACCAACGCCGACTACGAGTACGCCAAACAGAAATTAGAAGAAAGGGACAGGCATGAATGAGAATAGGGAGGCTTAATGACAGATGCCCTCTATCCCCAAAGCCACAGCGATTGTCTGTGGCTTTTTTTGTTCCTACAAACTTATGTATTTGTTCTAAAGATGCGATTGTATTAGCGACCGCCGCCGCCACCACCACCGCCAGAATGGCCACCTCCTCCGCCGCCAGAAGATCGTCCGCCGCCGCCAGAAGATCTACCCCACGACGAGGAGAGACTACTGCTGAGTTTAGAAACACCTGTGAATGCATTGAAATCACTTATGACAGAACCTCTCTTATCAATCAACTGATTACCCAAGTATGAAAGTTGGAAATATTCAGGGCAGCTCTCTTTGAAATTCTTCATAACCTGATCGGCAATGCCATAAAGTGTAGCATAAACCAAGTATTCATCCCAGAGTTCCACCTCAACGGCACCGCGTCTATCCAACAAAGTAAAATCTTTCAAGAAATTCTCCAACCCAGTCACTTCTTGAAATTCTTTCGGAGTGGCTTCTGAAGTGTCCTCCGTTTTCATGATTACCTCCAATTGTTTGTTGACCTCCTCATGTGCAATCTTATATTTTTCCAGTTCGCCCTTCTCTAATATCAAATTTTCTCCCGAAGCTTCCTTAATAATTTTGTAGAAGAATTCCATTGCTTTGGCATCTGCCTTGTTTTCTTCATTGAAAGTCATATTTTCTGCTACTTTCAAACGGTTCACCAACTCTCCATTTTCCTCCGTAGTTATCATCGTCAAAGCTTTCAAGCGCATCAATCTCACGAGGTAGGCTGCATATAGATTATCCTTCTCAAGAGTCCACACACGATAGTTGTAGGTGTCAAACAAATAAAAGGTTCTGTTCAAATTTCCGTTAATCGGAAGGCCTCTAAAATAAGGATGCTCGTCTTCTCCTAATACCTTCTTTCGGCGAAAGTAGATTATCAAGGGACGAAGTCGCACGATGTACCACAAATAAGACAAAACATAGTACACAACTGTAATCCCAAACGCAAGAACAAAAAATAAGCCACCAAAGCCTAACAACATAATAACAACAAACATTATAAAGTATTTAAGTACTTCAAGTACTTCACTCCAAGACATTGTTGTTTTCTCATTTGCGGACAAAACATTCTTGCCTTGAGCATAGTCTTCCTCCGTATAATGTTCCAAGTAGTCACTACCCTCCAGCGCTTCCCATTTCATAGTCCCTATGGTATCATCAACCACATTAGGTGACTGGAATATTCCTTGCGGGAAGATACACATCACCACCATGGATTGAGAAGGAGACAACGATTCACTACTTTGTGCCACTACTGCTCCTCCCTCAAAAAGACAAACGCCTGTATATTGGAACGCCCAAATACGAGCATTGTCATAGGTAATCGGTGTTGAATCTGCCATCACGATGGTTGTTCGGACAAAATGGGGGGCGGCAGACAAACCATAATTGACAAAGCAATGATTAAAACCAGCTCCGTCCTTATATTGTTTGACAAACCCCTCGATTTTATATTCTGCCGACCAAGAATGAGGGCCCGACGAACCTACTCCCCAGCATAGTTCATAAGAATCTTCAGAAGGCTTTTTGACACCAGACAAGCCTCTCTTCTCGCTTCTTGTTCGTTCAACAACCCAAGGGGTATCATCTTTAAAATATTCGCCTGTTTCATAATCAAACACCCTGAAATCAGAGATTGGCATATTGTGCATGTTTTTGAGCGATATATACCACTCCGTATTACTATCGTCCACACTCACTTTCCAATATTCAGCAATGTGAGCAGTGCCTTGCACATCTAATTTTACTAAAATATCGATGGTATCAATTGCAGAAGGATAAGCAACAGAAACCCAAGAGAGCATCAACAAGGTCAATAAACTGCGAAGCTTCTTTACAAGCGTATTATATTTTGGTGATATCTGTCTTATCATTTTCAAATAATAAGAAATTGTTTAAATTTAGTTTAAAATCTTTTATATAAGACTCAAAAAAAACGAGTCGAATTATTT
>JAKSLA010000086.1 GCA_024401455.1 Paludibacteraceae bacterium
GAATTGCCCCTTCCCCCCTCCCTTCCTTTTTTTTATTTTCTTTATTGTTAATATTTTCGTGGCCCTTTTTTTTTTTCGGATTTTACTTCTATATTTGCATCATAATTCTCATTCACCCGCTTTTGTTCGGGAGCTGGATGCGAGCAAAAAGATTTATTCTTTTTTGGATTGGCACAACCGTCAGCAATTGAAGCTTTCCTGTTGTCGCCAATTTTTTTATGTCTTCACTTGAGTAAAGCGAATTTTTTTCAATTATACTTTTCAATGAACTCTTTCCTACTTCTTTAAGCCAATAACCCAACTCTTCTTTGTCGTAATAGTAACTCTCGTTTGTGAAAGCTTTGTCTTGAATGATATTAAACAGGCTTTCGATATCTTTCCTTGTTTTATCATTCCGTTTTTCCTTTGAAATAAAACCGAGAAAAAGTTCATTCCGCCCATTTAACATAACAATCTCATTACCTTTTTGTTAAATTCATAAAAACACGAAAAGCGACTCTTTCCGAAAAATATTTTCAAAATTTTCCCTTCAAATGTTTTGCAGTTTCGGAAAAACCCACTACATTTGCAACGCAAAACCGAAACAAAGGGGTTTGGTGAGATGGGTGAGTGGCTGAAACCACCAGTTTGCTAAACTGACGTACGGGTAACCGTACCGGGGGTTCGAATCCCCCTCTCACCGCTTCGATTTGCAAAAAGGAAATCAGTTCGAAAGGCTTGGTTTCCTTTTTTTTATTTACCCATTGTGGTTTTCCCCAAAACACATTTATTCGAATTTGCCAACCATAAAATATATTCATAATGAAAAGAATCATCAGCAGCATTGCCATTGCCCTACTTTTGGCTGCTTGCACAGGAAACACAAACAAGCAAGACAACACAAACAACAGCAACACTCAAACTGATACTGTACCCGTCGAAGTACAACAAGACTCCATCGTCATAACGCAGCCGGCAGATACGGTAGCCCCCATGGGTTACGATTTCGACACGGATAAAGCCAGAGCTGTATGGAAAGCCCTCGGCGACGACGAAAACCTAAAGAAATGGGCAGCATTCAACATGGACGATCCCAGCCGGCCCATCTGGATTCTCAGCGACGAATACGGAATGTACAAAGCCATATTGAACAACGACTACGAAGTGCTTGCCTCAAACATGGGCGGACCTATGGAAATTTTAGTCCAAAGCAAAGATTCAGTCAACTTCATCGTCGAGAACATCGCACAAGGCATGTTCGCGCAAAGCACTTACAAGCACATTGTCAATCAGAAAGTGGCAGACTATTGGGTTGTCAATCAAATCAGCGAAGACGTAACCTACTTCAGCAAAGAAGGTGCCGACGGCCAAAAATCATCCCTGCAGGAATTGGTCAAGGCTTATACCGGAGACGCTGATTTTCAAATCAATTACGAAAATTTGGATTGGACAAACTTTTAAGAAGCCTTCTGCGATAGAGGATTTTAAAGAATTCGTCAGACGGACTGCTGACATTATGAATAGGCGGTGCCTTGTGCCCGCCTTCTCTTTTACACCTAACACGGACTATTAGTTTTCTTTACGACTGCATTATAAAGATCTTTAACAACCCCCAAAACGCCCATTAGCAAAATAACCTTAGGGATAGAGACTACATATCCCAAAATGGTTTGTCCGTCGCCGTGAAAATAGAGATCAACGCCAAGCGTTCTCATCAGAAATACAACATGCATAAAGGCAAAGGTACACAAAGACAGGATAACATAAGATTTATTAGTCTTGCTTTTAAACGAAAGGGCTACAAACAGAAGGAGTATGCCGACAAAAATCCGAAAGGTGACATTAAAGGCCATCTCTTCGTTTCCATAGACAGACAACAACAATTCGGAGACATAAACCATTATAACCTCAGCCACGATAGGAACAGGGAAAAAAGAACCCACAATGGAACAGAAAAGGCTGAGGAGGGTGCATCGGCAAGGTAACGATGCCAGTTTCGACACATCAGACATAATACTATATTAGTTAGAAAATTAGAGTTTTTTATAGAAATCAAAAGTACAAAAAAAAATCATGAACAAGGGAATTATATAGAATTTACGAGTCTATCATACAAATCAGTTGAAGTCCCTTTTCTTTTTTAATCACACATCTCTTAAACAAGCCGATAATGGACAGGCGATAGGGAACAAGCCCACACAAGTCAATTTATCCCTCTTTAAACAAAAAATATCATTGCACAATTTTTATCTTAATCATTTTTTTTGTTGTTTTGCACTATATTTATTAACGGTCCTTGTATGGTGAGGACTAAGGCTATTTAAAGTATGAAAGCATTATTTATTGGTGGAACGGGCACTATCAGCACTGCCATAACAAAGCAGTTAGCAGCGTCCGGTTGTGAATTGTACTTGCTCAACAGAGGCAGCAGAAACGACATTTTGCCCCCAAACGTACAAACAATCACAGCCGACATCAACGACGAAACTCTCGTTGCCGAAAAGTTGAGCAACCACTCTTTTGACGTGGTCTGCGACTTCATCGGTTTCACGCCCGAACACGTCCAACGCGACTACCGCCTTTTCAAGGGGAAGACTCGACAATATATCTTCATAAGTTCGGCTTCGGCCTATCAAAAACCACTTGGCGATTACCGCATCACAGAAGGGACTCCCCTCTCCAACCCATATTGGGAATATTCCCGCAACAAGATTGCCTGCGAAGAGTTTCTTTTGAAGAAATACCGCGAAGAAGGCTTTCCCATCACCATTGTCCGGCCAAGCCACACCTACGACAACCGCTCGGTCCCATTGGGCGTGCACGGTAAAAACGGAAGTTGGCAAGTCATCAAACGTATGATGGAAGGAAAACCCGTCATCATCCACGGCGATGGCACATCCCTCTGGACAATGACTCACAACAGCGATTTCGCCCAAGCCTTCATCGGTCTTATGGGAAACATCCACGCCATCGGACAGGCCTTCCAAATCACCTCTGACGAGACACTGACTTGGAACCAAGTATATCAGACCATAGCCGACTGCTTGAACGTAGAGTTAAAAGCTTATCACGTGTCATCGGAATTTCTCGACGCAGTGGGCAGCAATTACGATTTGAAAGGAAGCCTCATCGGCGACAAGGCCAATTCGGTCGTGTTTGACAACACCAAATTGAAGCAAGCCGTTCCTCATTATTGTGCGACCGTCCGTTTCGACCAAGGGATTAAAGAGACGATAAATAATATTCTTTCCAACAAGGAGTTACAAAAAGAGGATCCTGAATTCGACCAATGGTGCGACAAGGTCATCAATGCACTGGAGAATGCAAAAAAAGCGATTATCGCTTCATTATAAAAAGAAAAACAAACGTCAACAAATACATTTAAAATTATGGTAAACGTAAAAGGCAAATGGGCGTTCATCACAGGCGCCAGCAGAGGTATCGGTTATTTGAGCGCCATCTTCATGGCAAGTCAAGGTTGTAACTTGGTATTGCACAGCCGTAGTGCAGCACACTCAAAGAAGGTGTTGGACGAGGTAAAGGCACAAGGCGTTCAAGCGTACGCAGTAGAGGCTGAACTTTCTGATTTCGCTCAAGTAGAGAAAATGTTGAAGGAGATCGATGCGCTTGGCGTTCAGATCGACATCGTGTTGAACAATGCCGGACTTCAAATCGGCTACCGTGTTGACTATTTCAACACGCCTATCAACGACTATGTGGAGAGTTTCAAAATCAACACCGTAGCACCAGCAATGATCTGCTACCACTTCTTGCCTAAGATGATCGAGCGCGGATTTGGCCGTATCGTCAACACGTCAAGCGGCATCCGTTTGGAGCCAGAGCAAGCAGGCTACTCAGCAAGTAAGGCAGCCTTGGACAAGATCACCATCGACCTTGGCTCTAAGTTGAACGGAACAGACGTCACTATCAACCTTGCCGATCCAGGTTGGTGCCGCACAGATCTTGGCGGTCCTAACGCACCTAACGCGCCAGAGAGCACAATCCCTGGTATTTTGGTGGGCGCCTTCATCGACGACAAGAAGTCTGGCCGCTGGTTCCCTGCACAAGATTTCTGTGGCATGAGCCTTGCCGACGCCGTTGCGAAGGCAGAGAAGGACTATCCACTCCCTTATTGATCAAGATTTTCCAAAAACGAAAATCCCCGAGAGACGCTCTTGGGGATTTTTTGTTAGGCCATAGTTTCTAACGCACTATCTTAGGCGCCAAAAGAATCGTAAGTTTTGTCCGAAATATTCTTTTGATTTTGTTTATTCTTTGGGCAAATTGTGGTAAGTTTGTCTATAAAAGTCATCTCAGGTTGAGAGGGCTCCATTTTCCTAAAACAAAATAGAGTAATGAATAGTTCTACAAAAGATAAGATTAACAAAGCAAAAAGACTTTTTGCTTCCAACAAAACGACAGAGGCCATCGCCCTCTTCGAAGATATAATAAACGAGGCACCCAACTACATGGAGGCCTATCTCGATTTAGCGCAAATTCATTTCACACAAGGCGAAAAGGACAAAGCCAAAGACATTTGCGTAAAGGCGATCACCCTCGACAAAGACAATACCGACATTCGCCTCCTTTTGGGCATAATTCTCAAGGACGAAAAACAATTCGATGAGGCGCTGACACACTTTGCAAAAGTGATCGAGATGATGCCGCAAGACATTATCGCATTGAACAATGCTGCCGCCATCTTTGCTCATCAAGGGAATTTGGACAAGGCAATCGAATGTTTCGACAGAGCCATCCAATCCGACCCTACATTCTTGAACACATACCTCAACAAGGCCTTTTTTCTCCTCAATGCGAAGAAACACCAAGAAACATTCGACACTCTATTGGAGGGACTGAAAAATCACGTCGAGAGCCCCGAGACTATCCATACCTACCAAGAAGCTTCCCTCCTATTGGTGAAGACAAGCAAAGAGGTACGCAAATCCGGTTCGTTCAAAGAGTTGATCGACAAACTCGCCAAAGAGATAGAAAAAAAGTTCAAGACTAAAATTGTGTTGGAAGAGGGCAAACTCAACTATTTGGCGGCAGGATTGGCCAAAGGCAATTCAACAGATGCTTCGCACACGATACGGTACAACCCAGAGATGGCTAACTACGAACATGCCATCGTCCACGAGTTGATCGGCCTCAAAATGGAACTGGAGGCTGGTGCAGAGAAAAACATGATCTCCCACACCACACCGGAGCAGCAAGCCGCTTTCAACGCAAAATATCGTAAAGTTATCTCACGTACGCTCTCCTCTCTCTCTAACGAAGAAGTTGACAACATCTTGAACAACTTGTGTAAAGGCATAACCATCCAATGCACACGCTGTCCAATCGACCTCCTTATCGAGGACAAGATATTCAACGAATATCCGGAGATGCGTCCTATGCAATTGATGAGTCTCTTGAACCTCGACAGAATATCCATAAAGAGCAACGAAGAGATGCAAAACTCGGGGACGCTTCCAAAGGAGTTCATCTCCACTTGCCGCATAATGAATATGGCTTCATCCCTTCTCTTAAAAGAACTTTTCGGCATCGAGACTATCTCCAACCACTCCACATCAAACGTGGAGAAGAAGCAAGCCAAAGACCTGTTCGACATGTTCAAAGAGTATCGTTCCAACTGTGCACCTGGCGAAGAGTTCGACCTTCTACTCGACTTCGCCGACTATCTTGGAATATCCAACTATCTAACACTGACAAGTGAAAAAGAGATGCTAAAGGCGTAAACAAGAATAAATCGCAAGCATAAGGAGGATGTATCATTGGGGTACATCCTCCTTTTTTCTTTTCGGTCTCTGCCGGCTCTGCGCACCGTAACCAACAAATAAAAAAGGACTGACCCTTTCGAGCCAGTCCAATTCCATTTGTATAAACAAACTACTAAATTCTTCGTATTAGTTGTTTGCGCTGTTCTTCTTCATTTCAGCAAGTTTTGCAGAGTTCTCTGCAATCTTCTTCTCGTCAATTGTATAGAACAACAAAGCACCTATACCAATAACAGAACCTATTAGAGGGAATAAACTGAATAGAATCTTAACACTGTCTGCCACCTCTGGAGAAATTTGCGTGTTAGCCACAAATCCGATTGCAGCAAGAGCATAAAGAGGAAGTGTTTGAGCCAAAGTGTTACCCAACTTCTGTGCCATTGTAGCAGACGAGAAGATAAGACCTGTAGCACGACGACCAGTTTGCACCTCTGAATCATCAGCGACATCAGCATACATACTCCACATGATATAACCAGCAGGGCCGATGAACAAAGTAAACAATGTTTGAAGAACGATAATTGCTCCGATGTTAGTCTTGTCAACAAACAAGAAGCAAAGAGAAACCAAAGACGCCAATACGAAGCATCCGATCCAAGTCATCTTCTTACCAAACTGCTTAACAACTGGCTGAATCAACATTGTTCCTACGATTGTCACTGCAGAAGAAATTGAAAGAAGGATTGTTGAAAGAGTTTCCCAATTGATGTTGAATCCTAAGAATGTACCATTAACAACAAATCGAATTCCATCCTCAGCAGTTGGATCGGCCACGATATCTGCCACATAATACTTTGCATAGTATGCAGTAAGTCCACCGTGAACGAAGATGAATACAAGCATTGCAATACCAGCAATAGTCAAGCAAATCCAAGGCTTGTTAGCAACAAGGTCTTTAACATCTTGGCTAAGAGAGTTCTTCTCTTCCTTAACAGGAGCAACACGCTCACGTGTGAAGAAGAATGTACAAAGAAGTGATATCAATACAACCACAGCATAAATACCAACAACCGTTGAGAACGCTGCAGTTTTTGACATACCTGACTCATTAAAATATCCAACAGTGATAAACAAAGAACTATATACAACAAGACATCCAACCTGAGCCATAACATTACGATACGCAGAAACCGATGTACGTTCTTGAGGGTCTTCTGAAATCACACCCATAAGAGCACCATAAGGTACATTCACCACTGAATACATCAACATAAACGCAAGATAAGTGACATATGCGTAAACAATCTTCATTGTATCGCCAAAGTCAGGTGTGTAGAATGTGAAGAAACCAATTACCACAAAAGGAACTACACCAAAAAGAATCCAAGGACGGAAACGACCCCACTTTGAATTTTTACGGTCTGAAATAGCACCGATTAACACGTCAAATGAAATATCAAGACAACGAACGATAAGCATCATTGTTGCTGCCGCAGCTGCTGAAATTCCAAAATAATCAGTGTAAAACACTGAAGAAAGGACAATTAAACCCCAGAACAGATTACAAGCCATATCGCCTGCTCCGTATGCGAGTTTTTCTACGATTGATAATTTTTTTTTTTTTATTAACATTAAATCTTAAAATTAGATTGACTTAAGTTTTCATTCTCTGGTTAACGAAACGTATATTTATTAACCTTATTTTACCTTTTGACCTAACAAAAGGGGAAAGGTTTAATTTCGTTAACAAGATTTTTACGATTTTTTACTTAAGCGCATCCGGATTCAATTTCACAGGAGAAACGCCCACGAAAGGAATTTCACCACACAAAGCTCTAACGACTGCCTTTTGAGAGAAAGCATCGATGCTATAAGCATTGATCTTCACAGGGGCAAGAGCCTCGTAAATATCCAACGAGTAAGGATTTGCATACGAGATGGCAATTCGCTTGCTTGGGTCAGTCATATTGGCTGTCCATACAGCAAAAACCTCCTTGTTCTTCAACAAGCATGTTCCCAACGGATGGAAATAACGATTTTCGAAACAAACGAGAATCTTGTCGTAACTATTCAAAGAATCGATTCTATAACCCCATTGATAGAAGTGAGGGTTGTCCATGATGTCCACTTGGAAACCACGGCTCTCGAATTCCTTCTTTGTAACCTCCATTTTGCTTTCGCTCATCTCTTCACCGACTTCCACCACCAAGATTTTTTTGCCGTTTTCAACCTTCAAAGGAAGAGAGCTATTACGATCTTCAACCAATGTAACAGCCTTTTCCGCGATAGCAGTACCCGTATTCTGAACCAATTGCTTAGCCTCCTCTGTCATTGGAGTTGACAAGGAATCAGTCTTCACATTAAGTCCGAAACGCTCACGCATAGCCCAAACACGAGCCACAGCGTCATCCAAACGAGACATTGGGATTTCGCCACGGTTGATGCGAGCCTCTACCGTATCCATATAAGCCAAAGAAGGCCAAAGAACAACATCGGCACCAGCAGCAAAGCATTGAACCGCCACTTCGTCCTCGTTCTTGTAATAACCAGCACATCCACCCATGTTCAAGGCATCTGTAATGATTACACCCTTATAGTTGAATTTGTTCTTCAACAAATCTACCATCAACTCCTTGGAGAGAGTCGCAGGAGGCAACTGACCATTGATCTTCTCTGTCTGATAAGCAGGCAACTGTATGTGACCCACCATAATGGAAGCCGCACCGTTGTCTATCAAACCAGCGAACAACTTTCCGAAAGTCGCATCCCACTCTGCCTTAGGCAAAGAGTTGGCTGTCGTTACGATATGCTGGTTTCGCATCGTGACACCATCACCAGGGAAGTGCTTAACCGTCGAGATAACACCTTGTTTATGAAGACCATTCATCTGACCTTTCAAGATAGGCAAAGCCTTATTCACATCATCGGAAACCGATCTCTCGACCACCAATTCTTGAAGCGGATTCATGTTCAAATCTGAAACTGGATGAAGCAACCAGTTGAAGCCCATCTCCTTGGCCTCAAGAGCAATGGATTGACCGAGGTCGTATGCCAAAGAGGTATCTCCAGCGGCACCAAGTGCCATACCTACAGGCAAGTGAGTATATTTTGAATAGGTCTCACCAATACCTCTTTCGAAATCCTCGCAGACAAGCAAAGGATATTTTGCACTGGCGTTATACTCCTTCAACAAAGAAGCCAACACCTGCAAAGGATCCTGTCCTTTAGCTTTCTCCTTGATATACCAATCAGCGATGAAAAGGCTACCCACAGGATATTTCTCCATGAAGGATTTTATCGTACCATCTGCAGCAGCTTTATGATCTTCAAATTTAGCCACAACCATCATAGTCTGACCGATCTTCTCACGAACGGACAATGTTTTCCATGTGGTATCAGTGGCAGAAAACTCGTAAGTTGGCGTTTTGAAACTTGCCTGCTCCTTTTGTGTACACGAAGAGAGTGCAAGAGCAGCAAAAGCCATCGCAGTGATGTTTTTTACTGTTTTCATACCTTCAAATTAATAAGAAAGGGAATGGTGCATTTAAGAGTCCGAATCGCCTTATTTGCCCTCCCCTTTCGAATGATTATTTTTTGTAAATATTCGATATTTTCAATACCGTAGTGTCTTTAGCACCGCCATTAACGACTGCAAGAACTTTCTTGATGTACTCACCGGCAGGAGTCAAATCATTCCAAGCCTGTCTTTCACAAGCACCCGGTTTAAGGACAGAAGAAGTTCTGTAATTATCGGAATAGCTCCAGCAGCAGTAACTTACCAATTGAGTTCCAGCATTTCTACCCTCAAACATCAACAACCATGTGTCCGTCTTGTCATAAGCAACTACACCATTTCCGTCGGCATCCGTAGGGCCAAACTCCGTACAGAAAATAGGCAACTTCGCGAAAACATCATACATATAAGAATACATATTGTAGAAGTCAGGCTTGCCATCCTTTTCAAATCCAGAGTTATGCTCGTTTGCATAGAAATGGAATGTGTACATGATGTTGTCTTGCTTCAAACGTGCATCACGGACTGGATACTCCTCACAAATATCCTTACCGTTGCCTTGGCACATACCCTCCTTCAAGCAAGCATCAACCAATTGGTCCCATTGAGGAGTACCAACGATGATGATTGGGTGAGGAGCAGCCACAGCGTCATACTCCGATTGAATAACAGGAATGATGCGATTAGCATATTCTGCGATCATATCCCAAGTCACATTTGCCTCCTTGGTACAAACCCAAGGTTTTGTAGTGTCACCCTTCTCTTGACAGTTGTTAGGCTCATTACAAATTTCGTAGAGCACGTGAGACTTGTTTGCATATTTGTTTGCAATATGATGGAAGAATTCATCAGCACCAGCGTACTTAGGATCCAAAGGGTTACCTGGACACAAAACGTGCCAGTCAACAAGACAATAGATACCCAAATCGCCACATATATCAATAAATTCACACATCTTCTTTGTAAAGCCTTCAGGATCGGTGTTATAACCCTCTTCCTCGACATACATTGCAAGACGCAAAATACTGATATTCCACTCCTTAACCAAATTTTCAATAGACTCTCTTGTGTAGCAGTCACCACACCATTGCCAGCCCATTGTACTCATTCCGGCCAACTGAACAGGATTGCCCGCTTCATCACAAAGCTGCTTGCCAATCACTTGCAATCTACCGTGATCAGCAACGGGAGAGTTTTCCGGATAACCCGCTCCGCCATCCACTTTTACCGTGCTAACAGATTCCGGCTTTGATGCACAACCTCCACAAGAGCAGAGACCTACTGCTGCGGCCATCAATGCACCAATGAAAACATTTCTCATTACTTTAAATCTTTATTATGTAATTTTCAAACATAGAGAAGGGATGTCTGCAGAACAGACATCCCCTTTATCTAATTTTAGATTATCCCATGATAACTTCTACAACAGTCTTAGAACCAGCAGGCTGCATAGGAACGACGTTGCCGGCAATTTCCTTACCGTTAACGATCAACTTCTTAACACCCTTCTGAACACCGTTAGGAATAACTGTGATGCTGTAGTCTGCATCACGGAACTTACGGTTAACTGAGTATGACTTCATATCTGATGGAAGACATGGGTTGATTTCCAATCCCTTGTAAGAAGGCTTGATACCTAACAAGTATTGAGAAACGGTCAACCACATCCAAGCAGCCGTACCTGTCAACCATGAGTTCTTACCCTCACCTGGCTTAGCAGCATCCTTACCTGCAACCATCTGGCAGT
>JAKSLA010000087.1 GCA_024401455.1 Paludibacteraceae bacterium
TTTTTCTTTCATAACGTTTCTTTTTTTGTAACGCTATTTCAGGACTAGACATATATATAAAAGGAAAGGGGCTCATCCATTTGTTAAAAGTGGTTGAGCCTCTTTTTCGTAATGTGAACTCGTATCGAATCGGGATTTGTTTCTGAAAAAAAAGTTAATGCCATTTGCCGTTTTTTGTGGCTTGGGGCAGAATATGGCAAGCGCATGATTCCGTCATTCCTTCTATAAATCTTTGTCTCTCAGCCTTTCAGAATGGCATTTGGATTAAAAAGATTTATTTTTAATTGTATTTTTCTTGGGGGGTAACTGAATTTTTGTTTTCTTTGTATTTTGTAAAAAAGACATTATATGTCAATTTTTTTGTGAAATACCAGAACAATATATTTAAATATATGAAGTCTATAAAGTTTAACCATGCAGTCCTCGGGACACTGCTACTCGGCTTATTTGCATCCACTGCAAATGGCGAGGTGTGTCGTGTCGAAACTGAAACCTGGTCATTCAGGACTAAAACCAACGTTCCTTCTAAATCGCGTCTTGATTTTTCTGACATTGACGCAGCATCAAAAATTCAAATTGTGTTGCCTGAAGGTCACAAGTATTCAGCAACAGACAAGCCATTGCCAGTAGCATCGTATTGCTTTGTAAACAATCCGAATGAGGGATTGGACGGTGGTAGTTATGCTTGGATGATGCCGGAGAATAACAATGATACGGCAAATATCTTTGTGACGACCAAGGCGGCCAATGGAGAGTTGCCGTCCGTCCTTTTGACGGGCTTGCAGCCAGGCAGAGTATATGAATTTAAGTTCAGCATTCTAAACCCAGCCGCTTCGTGGGGTAGATGTAAGCCTGCTGATAATGGACAGCATATCGTGCTCCATACGGAAATGCGTAATCCATATACTGGAGACAAGACGGGCATCGACGCAAAGGGTTCCGAGTATTTGAACACTCGTCATTATAACGACGGAATGTCGTGGGCAGATAATTTCCAGAATAATACGGACTACCATTATTATGGAAGTGATTGTACTTCATACCAAGAGATTGGCAATGGCAAGAAGATAACCTATACATATAGATTTGCCACGATGGACACATTGACGTCGGCCCAACTTTTCATCGAAGAGTTTGCCGGCTATGGCTTTATGTGTGATTGTTCTACCATTGGTTTGTCTGATTTGTCTTTGACGCAGAAGACCTGTTTAGGCATCACTTCGCCAAGCACCATCGTGTGTAACGGTAAGATTGTTACTTTGACGGCGACACCGATTGCTGGTGTGAGCAAGTATAGTTGGTTCAGAAAATATAAATCGGAGGCAAGTTTCTCCAAGTTTACGATGGATACGGAGGAGCCTACGGTGAAGGATGCTCCATCAGATACGGCTCAATACTATGTGGCTGCTGATGGAATCCGATCAGACACGCTTACTATCAATGTGGCAGAGAAGTGTTTGTATATTACTCCGCACTATTCTTCTGATTTGTGTTCGGACGATACGAATACATTGATTGCATCCGGTTATGTGGTGTTGGACAACATCGATTCGAGAGAATTTATCTGGGAAGAGTATGATGAAGAGGCTAAGGCATGGATTCAGTTGGAGTCTAACACGATGAAGCAGAGGGTCAAGCCAGAAAAGACTACGAAATATAGAGTCACATTTGGCGGTGAAGCGGTAGAGTACGTTCATGAGGTGACCCCTTGTGCAAGTTTGGTTTGTGAGCAACTTGATTCCAAGACCGTATTCTTGGAGACTTTTGGTTTCTTCATGGACTCAGTGACCTATGTCGATACGAAGGATGTTGTGCGTCGTGGTTCAGTTACGACTGAAAGTTCGGGCGATTTGAAGATCGAGCGCTATTGGGCGCCAGATCCGTATGATTATGTTGTATATCCTTCTGAGTATGTTCAGGCTATTAATTCATATAATAATGAGGCCGTAGTCTTTGATGGGGAGAATGTGATGTGTGGTACGAATGGACACCAATATGCCCTTCTCGACCCACGAAATCCAAATCCTGCAAGCAATAGCGAAACACGCCGTAAGGGAGGATACACATGGTGTAACAACGAACATTCGCCAATGGGCAACTATCGTATCGAGGACGGTTTTTATGCCCTTGTGAGAAATCCGGGCGAGGCCGACTGTGGAAATGGCGACTTCTGGCAAGCCAAAGACCATACGGGTAACACCAACGGTGCTATGTTGATGGTGAACTGTGGTCCGACAAAGGCGACTATTTATTCTCAAAAGGTCAATGTCGGCTGTTCTAATTTGTTGCTCAACTTCTCGGCTTATGTGGCTAATGCCATTACCGATGTTGCAAAAGACGGAACGGAAAAGTCGATTACGCCGGTACAAGTGACGTTCAAGATTTTCGATAATAACATGAACCTTCTTGGTTCGAAGGATTCAGATCCGATTGTTTGTAATGGCGAGTTGTCTTGGACTCAGCAATCCATGCAATTAAAGTCTGGCGAGGAGAGAGATTTGTACGTTCAGTTGGTGAACAATGGAGAGTCAGGATATGGTAACGATATCTTGTTGGATGATATTTCATTCTCCATCTGCTTGCCTAAGGTTGTATTGATTACGGACGGTATGGATATTGACAATCCGGAGATTGTTCATATTTGTAACGATACGGTCATTAATTTGTACGCTAAGCAAAAGAAGGAGATCCTTGAGAATCCACTCTTCCGTTTCCAATATAAGGGCGAAGATGGCATTTGGAAAGATATTGATACGACTTCTACTGATTATACAAGCAATCACATTGCGATTAACTCAAGTGACTCTCGTTTTTGGGGTGAGGTTGAATATCGTGTAGTAGCGGCTGAGAATCTTGCCGTATTGGAGAAGGTGATTGCTGAAAAGCCGTTGAGTTCTTGCGATATGTACGCAATGGCCAATTCAACGTTGACTATCGATAACAGATATCACGGACCAATGTCACCAGACGAGGTGATTTCTGTATGTAAGGGCGATGAGATCCAGATGAAGGGAAGCCGTGAGTGCGATAAGCAAGGAAAGTGGCTTACTGATTGGGAGTGGGAGTGGCGTGATGCTGACGACAAGGTCCTTACTGGTTACTATCGTAGTACTGACCTTGAGAAGAAGACAATCAACTATAAGGTAAAGGAGGCATCTGAAGTATTCTATTTCGTTGGATACGATGATGTATGTTCTTATAAGCAAAAATTCACCTTGACGGGTAAGAACGTCGCAACCATTAAGGCAAATGCAGCATTGTGGGCAGGATGTGATTCCTTGTTGATTCTTCGCGATTCATTGACGATCGAATCTGAAGGTGCTGATCCTATATTGAAGTGGACAATCGACGGAAATGAACTCCCTGTATTTGGTGATTCATTATTGATTAAACCCGAGGTGGTTCCTACAAGTGGTGTTGTGAGAGTGGATGTGGATACTACTAATATGTATTGTCCGCTCGCTACGCCTGTTGAGGTGCCTTACCATGTGAATGCAGGAGGCTCATTGAAGGTTTCTCTTTCGGCTGGAGGTATCAACCACCTTTGCCTTGATCCTGAAAAGTATGACACAATTCCGTTGAAGGCGGTTGTTACGCCAGAGGCTTCGGCTGCTGACGTAAAATACTATTTGTGGTCTGTAAACGGTACGCCGTTGGATACGACAACAACTCCTGATTTGATTATCAGTACTGACCCGGAGAACAAGTTCCACAATCTCTTGGTGGCCGGCGCACAATTGCACTTTGAAGTCCGTGTTGCTGACGGAGTTTGTTTCACAGTCAATAATCCTTCTGATCCAGGTGACTTCTATTTGGAAGTCAATGAGTCATACACACTCAAACTTGAGTCTTATCCTAATGACTCCATCTGTTTGACAGATTTGCCAAACGATACGGTATTGGTATTGAAGGCTACGGCGACATCAATTAGTCATCCAGGCAATCACGACGTTCAGAATAATATCAAGACTTACGTTTGGAGTGTTGACAATGTTGTATTCGCAAGAACAACTACTCCATCTTATGTGATTTTGATGTCTAACCATCCGTCACAGTTGGATGCTTATTTGAAGGCAGGTACTTCTCCTAAGTTCTCTGTATCGGCAGTGGATAGCATCTGCTTCACAAGCGAAAGTGGTGCTCCTTCTGGCGAAATAACGATTGTGTTCAATACGGCTTATTCAATGAAGGTTAGTCCGGACGGAAAGACAATCTGTGTGCCTGAATTTGCATTGGACGAGAATGAGATTTTGTTGGAACTCACAGTTACGACCGATCCGGCTGCGGCTCAAGTTCACGTTCAAGAGTATATGTGGTATTTGAATGATACATACTTCCGTTCTACTACCCAACCAAGCATTAAGCTCTCTTATCTCGACTTGAAGGATTTGGTAGGACAGAAAGTAAACTTCACTGTTAAGTCTTATGATGGTATTTGTTCTACGAAGAATAATCCAGCGGAGAATTCTAATGACGTTGCCATCGATATTCGTAGTGGTGGTTACACGTTGTCAATAGAGGTGGGTGCAGACAAACTTTGTATCGACACGTTGAATCCTGAGAATAATAAACTTGTCCTCTCTACGATAGTTAAGCCAGAGAACGCTAAGTCAAGCATTGACAAGTATTATTGGATGAATAATGGCTTCGACTTGGCAGTGACAACGGATACATTCTGCATCTTGACACAAGCCTCTCACCCTGCATTGTTCGTGGCTGGTACCACAGCCGTGTTCAATGTGAAGACTTATGATGAGGTGTGTGCGCATGACACAGTTTATGGCGTTGGTGAAGGACAAAAAGTCTATATCAACGAATCTTATAAGATGGAGTTGCTCGCAGACGGTGATTCATTATGTTATGAAGATCCTAATTCTGCTGTGCTTCATTTGCAAGCGAAGGTAACTCCTGCTCCGGCAGAAAACCATATCCAAAAGTTCCGTTGGTACCGTGATGGTGTTCTCTTTGAAACGACAACGGAGGATCACTTGGAGGTTACGAACGCCAAGTATCCAGGTACTTTGGTTCCTGGCCCTGCTCATAAGTTTACGGTGGATTCGTATGATGGCATTTGTTACTCGGTTGACCAGCCATCTGAGTCGCCAGCCAAGGAAATCGTAGTCGGATTCAAGTATGACATCAAGTTGGAACATGCAGGAAGAGATTCTATCTGTCTTGGTACCGACTCTATCGTATTGAAGGCGGTTGTAACGCCTGAGGCTTCAAAGGCAAGTGTTCAAATGTATATTTGGTCAATGCAGTTGAATGGAGTTGAGAAGCAAATTGCTACAACATATGCGCCAGAGGATTCATTGGTCATCAGTCAAGATAGATATCCTGAATTGTTCTCTGCGGGTACAGCACCAACATTTACGGTTAAGTCTGTAGATGGTATCTGTTACACGATTGACAATCCAAATGAGTCTGAGAAGATTACGATTTACTTCAATACGGCTTACATTATGAAGATGAAGGCTAGTTCCGAAATCCTTTGCTATAGTGTAGAGGATGGAGACAACGCAGAATTGACTTTGCGCGCTGAAGTGATTCCTGCATCAGCCAGCACATATATCCAATGGTACCGTTGGTATAAGGATGGTGTTTTGATCGATTCTACTCGTACGAATAGCATAACGATTACGAAGTCTCGTTATCCAGAAGTTTTGGTTCCTGGCATCAAGCCAACCTTTACAGTGGATTCTTACGATGGCTTCTGTTTCACCGCTCAAGATCCATCCATCAGCGATGGCGTTGATGTTTTGATCAACCAAAAGTATGATATGGAGTTGGATATAGATGGTGATGCATTGTGTGCGGAGACCGACTTCATCCTTATGCGTGCGAAAGTTAATCCAGCAGCAGCAAAGGCTAATATTCAGAATTATTTCTGGAAAGTCAACGGTGAGTTGTTCGCCAAGACCAACGGAGATGTTGACTACATCAAGTTCAGTTCAGAGACATATCCTGAATTGATTGAGAGATTGCGTGGTACAACACCGCAATTCTCGGTTGAGTCTGTTGATGGTATCTGTTATACAGTGGATAATCCAGCAAAGTCGGAGCCGATTAACATCGCTATAGGTGGTAAGTTTAAGATTACATTGGAGGCACCATCTGATTCAATGTGTTTCGATGGCCCTTCTGCCGTTTCTTTGTTGTTGAAGGCGAGTGTTGAACCTTCTGCATCTTCTGGTTTGATTAAGTATTACCGTTGGTACAAGAATGGTGAGTTGATTGATTCAACGCAGGAGAACCAGATTGTGATTACCGAGGCTAAGTATCCAGGCGTAATTGTTCCTGGAGAGAACCCAACCTTCACGGTTGATGCTTATGACAATGTATGTTATACATCTGAAAACCCGGCTAAGAGTGCAGGTGTGAAGATTGTCATCAACTTTAAATTTGACATTACGTTGGACAATGGCGGCAAGGATTACTTGTGTGTTGGTACAGATTCTGTAGTGATTAGGGCTGTGGTAACGCCTGCTGGTTCAGCCAACAATATCCAGCATTATTATTGGACGAAGAATGGTGTTGTCTTCGACACTACAACTGTTAATTACATTGTCTTGAGTAGAGAGAATTATCCGAACTTGTTCGAGGGCTCTTCTATCCCTAACTTCGGAGTTTTGGCAGTTGATGGCATCTGTTATACGGATGATGATCCTGCTACCTCTTCTAATATTTCGATTAAGGTTAATAAAGTCTTCGATTTGAAGTTGGTTCCAAATACGGATGTCATTTGTGCCTCTGGTGCAAATTCAACGCTTCAACTTACAGCCGTAGTTGATCCTTCTGAGTCGCAAGATATGATCGAGCGATATGTATGGTATAAGGTAAATCTTCCGCAAGGTACATCTGAGATGATTGGAGAGCCTACGGTAAGTCCGGTTAAGGAAGTTACCAATATCGCTCATGGAAACTATGCATTCTATGTGACGGCTTACGATGGTGTATGTTTTTCTGTAAATCCTGCATCTAGTGATTCGGTTAATGTTTCCGTTCATGAGAATATATTTGTAACTTTGTCGGCTGATAGGTTGAAATATTGTACGGAGTCATCTTCAGCATCCTCTAATCCGGTTGTTTTGACAGCCAAGGTTACTCAAGGTGTACCAAGTAAATATGAAATCTATGAAAGTGGTTCTTTGTTGTATGGTGTAACCTCTTCGGAGACGACGATTACGTTTACGGTATTCCCATCTGCTCAGTATCATGAATATGAGGTGCTTGCGTATGACGAGGTATGTAACCCAGATTCTGCAACGGCAGCCAAGACGGGTAACCCTCTTGAAATTAGCGTTTACGACCCTATCAAATTCAATGTGAACGTGGACAAGACTCTTCTTTGTTTGGGAGATGCCGTTCATTTGAGTATAGATTTGATTGAGGGCAACCCTGTTCAATATGAGTGGTCAACCGTAACTCAGAATGGCAAGGAAGTTTCGATTACGACAACTAAGCGTGATTCTATTATCGAGGATGTTCCTACGGAGTCAGGTTATCAAGCCTATACCGTTATCGCATCTGATGGTATTTGTGATGACCAAATGGTTTCGATCAGTAATGTCTTAGTGAAGGAGAACATTGAGATGACGTTACGTTCAGACATTGACAATGTCATTATCGGTGGTTCAGTCAACTTCTTGGCCGATGTGACAAGGGGTGAGCCATTGCTCTTCACTTGGAAGGCTGATGACCGTGTGGTTGCTACAACGACAGAGAATACATTGTTAGAGTTCCCTAAGTCTCCTTCGGTTTATACGGTAGAGGCAACTGACTCCGTCTGTTCGACTGTAACCAGTCAATTGAATATGGAGGTTAAGTTACCGACTGCCTTTACGCCGTATGACAAGGATGGTTTCAACGATATCTTTATGGAAGATTTCAAGGTGACAATCTTTAATAGATTTGGCCAAGTTATCTTCGAAGGAAACAATGGTTGGGATGGTTCGACTTACTCGAACGCAGCAAACCCTGATCAAGTGAAACGCACTTGTGGTGCAATGGCCGATCCAGGCGTTTACTTCTATTCTGTCATTTTGAAAGACGGAAAGGAGAGCAAGGGTACAATTGAAGTAGTGAAGATGTAAAAAGAAAAATGAAATAAACAATAATTATGTTAAACTTGAAGAAGGTCTTATTGACCGTGTCATTATTGGCGGCTTACGTAAGTTCGTTTGCTATCCATGAAGAGTTTGCTGAAGGATACGAGTTCGTTCCTTCGTCAGCAAGCACGAAGGTGAAGGAATTGCCAATGTCTTTTTATAAAGACGGCAAGGTTGTTTTCTTTCGCGGTGACTCCGCTTATATTGCAAAGGTCGGCAATAGTTTTGATCTCGACTCGGCAGTTGTTTGTCCAGAGTTGTGTGGGTTAGGAATTGAAGGTACTTTTGCCTATGATTCTCGTCGTCGAACCATCTATTTTGCAAAGACAGACGAACTTGGTAATTCGGATCTTTACGAAGCTCATTTACAAGAAGGTTCATTCTCTGAGCCTAAGAGGTTGAATATCGAGGGATTGGACAAAGTGAGAAAACCGTTCAAAGGTTCTACTGCAGTCCCTGCTGGTTGGACGTTCAGATATAGCCGTATATCTGGATTCTTCAACCCTTCCATTGCAAAGAATGGTAGTCGTATCTATTTCTCTGCCGATTTCCCTAAGTATAGTTATGGAGGTAGAGATATTTGGTATATCGACAGAAAGAAGGGGGCGGAGAAAGGCGCTGCTGCATGGGAGATGCCTAAGAATGCCAGTGATAGTGTAGCTCCTTTCAACTCAAATGCTCGTGAGGACTTCGCTTGGACAAGCGGTGATACGGTTCTTTATTTTGCATCTAACCGTCCAGGCGGTATGGGAGGTTTGGACCTTTATATGTCTCGTTGGGTAAAGGATACGGTGACAATCATGCCGGATACGGCAGCCATTAAGGCGGGTGCAAAGAATGTTCCTACTAAGCCCAAAAAGGAAATTCGTGAAATCTGGGGACCAGCCATCTTGATGGACTCAGTATTTAATTCACGTGCTAACGATTATAACTTGATTGGTTCGGACAAGATTCTTTTGTTGATGTCTAATCGTCAGGGTGGTGTCGGTAGTGACGATATCTATCGTCCTGCTCCATTTGAGGCTACGCGTGAAAAGGAACTTCTTCCTCAGGAGGTTCTCGAAGAGCCTAAGGGCTTCCACTGGGTATTGTTCATGTTCGACTTCAACCAAGCTACAATGAAGCCTGAGTATGAGGCTCAGTTGGATGAGTTGGTGGCAGCCATGAAGGAGTTCCCTGGTGCAATCTTCGAGGTCAGCGGTCACACCGATAGCCGTGGTAAGGCAGATTACAACAAGAAATTGTCTCAAAGACGTGCCGATTATATCCGTGGAATGTTGATACAACGTGGTATTCCTGGAGATAGGATGGTTTCAATCGGTAAGGGTAAGGATGAACCTGTAATTCCGAATGCAACTGAGGAGGCAGAGCACGAGCAGAACAGACGTGCCGATATTAAGATTATAAATGAGTAATTGGAAAATCAAGATGAGAAAATTAGTAATATTTGTTGCTGCTTTAATGTCGTTTGCTGTTGCAAGCGCACAAAGGGACTTGATGTTGTCGCAACAGTTCTTTTCTAGGTTGAATGCCAACCCGGCAGCTACTGGTAACAGTGATGATATAGATTTCTTTTTGTTAGGCCGTTGGCAGTGGATCGGAGTGGAAGACTCTCCTAAGTCTGGAGTGTTGAATATTAGTGACTATTTTGAGGGCTTCCGTTCGGGTGTAGGTTTGACGGTTTCGTATGACGATATCGGTATCAGCAATAGAACAACAATCGCTAAGGCTGCGTATGCTTATCACATCAATGTAAACGAGAGCATGTTGCTTTCAATGGGTCTTTCGGCGGGTGTCTTGTATCACTATTGGAATCCGGAGAAGCACCGCTTGGATGCGCCTGCTGAGTTCGGTCAGCCAACTTTCCCTGCTGAGATTACCACCGCTTTGGAGCCCGATATGGACTTCGGTCTTGAGTTGGCAACGCCAAGATTGTTGTTTGGTGCTTCTGTCGATCACTTGTTGAACAATGATGACGATGTCTCTACATCAAAGCCAGGTCGTCAGTTTTATTGGTATGCGAGAGCATTGTTCCCATTGACTGAGGCTATCGACTTCGCACCCGCTATTGTGTATATGCACAGAAATACGGTTGACCGTGCTGAGTTGAATTTGTTCTGCTTCTTTGAAAAGACCATCTGGGGTGGTGTTACGTATCGTCCCGATATCAATGCTGAATTTTCTTCTAACATGTTGACTTTCACATTGGGTCTTGAGTATAAACGCTATCGTTTCGGTTATTCATTTGAGTGGGGTCTCGGTGAAATTAGTGAATTGTCAAGCAACTCAAGCGAGTTCCTAATTTCATATAGATTGCCAAAGAAAGTGAAAAACAAGTACGTTAGATTTATGGAAGATTAATTTTTTTATATCTTTGTATATTATTAATCGTTTTTTATCGTTGTATAAGAAAGGTTATAGTATGTTTTTGTAATGGGGATTAAGAAAATTGATTAGTAATGAGCTCTTGTAACATATTTTATATGCGCATGGCTTGATTTTAAACATTCATAATCTTGTAGTACAATGAATAAGAAAAAATTATTTATACTTCTTTTGACCGTGCTCTCATGCTTCAAGGCTTCAGCCCAAGATGAGATAGTGTATGACCAATATCACTTTAATTACTATTTGGTCAATCCTGCGGTCGCTGGTGCAGAGCGTTGTTCTCACCTCATGTTGACGG
>JAKSLA010000088.1 GCA_024401455.1 Paludibacteraceae bacterium
TCTGAAGATGGAACTTTTAGAAAGGTAGTTGATTCATTTTATACAAGGACTGGAGAGTATGAAGGAATTGTTGTCAGTGCGATACCTTGCACAACAGATGATGGGTGGAGAATTTATTTGACCGAAAATGTTAAAATTGAGGATATTATAGATTTTGATCCTATTCTTGAGGTGTGGAAACCTTTTGACAGGAGTACAAGAAGTACTAAAGAACTAATAGAAGAAGGATTGGAAAAAAATTACAAAAGGGTGAAATGAAAAAGTTAGTTATAGTCATTTTGGGATTTTTATCATCCTGTTGTGTATATGCATATGGTGAGCAAGATAGATTAATCAGTAGAGGTTCTTATAACATAAAGTGGCGGCAAAGTGAAAACAATGATAATGGATGCTCTCCTTCTTATAATTATTTTTGCCCATATCATGAGTCTAATAATTCTTCTTGTGATAGGGCTGTGACTGGGTGTGCTTCAATAGCGGGATGTATAGCTATGTTCAAATGGAAGTGGCCGCATATAAAGGATAATTATTATGATTGGGACAATATTTCCTATAAATTACATGATGGTAGTCCTACTGATTTGCCTCGTTTGATCAGGGATTGTGGCAATGCTATGAATTCTAATTACGAGGAGATCATGAATTTGCATGTGTTAGAGCAAACTTGGACTTTGCCATCAGATTTAGCTTCGGGAATGAGGTCTATGAGGTATAGTTGTAGATATTATGATGAAGACGAGTGGACCCCTTATGGTAATGCTTGGCACGACCTCCTTACTTCTGAACTGAAAAATGGAAGACCTGTAATATTTTATGGCGAAGGATCAGGATTTAGAAAGTCTCATTATTATGTTTTGGAAGGTTATTCTAGTAATAATACTTATGCTCCTGTCTATGGGCAAAATGATGATCATGCTAAGGAATTTGATCCGTTAAGTGCTTTAAAATATCCTAATAACAATAAAGCATTTGTAGGTATTTCACCAAAAATTCCGACAATGGCCAATCGTGTGAATTCATTCACCATGGGATCACGTTTGACTGAGGTGAATGCAAAATCTGCGATAGATTTGTCCTCGGTTCAAACCCCTATAGAGGTGCAAGATGGTAAGGCTTTGGTGATGGTAGCAGGTGATTCCATTGTCTTAAACGCAGGTTTTGAAGTGAAGTCGGGTGGAAAATTTAAGGCGTTGATCAATCCAGATTATAAAGTAGACCATGAGATTAGTTATGATTTAGTGTACAACTCATTGAACAAAAAATGTACAGAGTCTCCTAATCACAAGGTGAAATTTGTAGTGAGTAATGCTGATTCATGGGAAAATGTTGTGTATGACCGTACTGGTAAAAGAATATGGCGTTCGGCGGGGGTGGTAGAAGGCGATACAATAGAGGTTTGGGACGGCACAGCTACTATTACGGTTTATAATACAGAAACGTATTGGATCGTTTTGACGTTAAAGAACAATTATGGTAAAATCGTAGATTCGGATCCTATTCCTATTGCAATAAACAATGTCCCTTGTCCTATAGAGTATTATTGTACCAATGGATTTATAAGCAATGGGGATTATGTCTTTACTCCTCATTGTCTTGACGGAATTAATGATTATATTGAATATGAGACCAATGCAGAAACATGGCAGAGTAAAATCTGGGATAGAAGAGAACTTTTGTTGGCTACATATTCGGGTAATGTGGAAAATGGAGTGGCAAGGGTTATAGGACCTTCGATTTGCAATGTCTTAGATAGAGGTGGATTGGCAAGATATGCTTTTGAGGTGAGATTTAGGACTGCAGCAGGTGGCGATGTGACAACTAGTGGAGATTTTTATCATTATACGAATCCATGTCCAAGAAACATGCCTATGACTCCCTTGGATGAAGTAGATCCAGTTGTAGACATGTATGAATTGGATTCAATAAATAATATGCAGATAGATTTGTTCCCTGTCCCTGCAACTGATGAATTCTCAATAACAGTTATGGGTTGTTCTGAAACAGATGAATTTAATTTGACGATTGAAGACGTCAGAACGGGAAATGTTGTGTATTCAAGGAATGGTGTTTGCGGAAATCGAGTATTGGTTAGAGATGTAGTTCTCCCCAAGGGAGTATATGTGGTAAAGATGGTGAATGGTGTGAATTTTGCGTCTAAGTCAATCATAGTAAAATAGCTAATTGTGTAAAAAACGGAAGTGGAATCAATCTGCTTCCGTTTTTTTTGGGGGGCGCGAACGTATTCTAACGGGAGCAAGTCCCTAAGCCGCATAGAAACTTCATTTTGACATACTTGAACCTTCACCCAAAATGAATAAAAAAGAAAGGTGACATTCGTAGTTGCCCGCATTGTGATTTGTTCGCTCTGCATCGGGGCATCTCCTATTCGATTGTCTAATTGCGAATCTTAGCTTAGCCTTTATTTTTGAAATCTATAGGTCAAGTCGTCCATTGAACCGTCTGCATTTATTCTGTATAAGCGTTGGTTCGTGGTTTTGGATTTTAGCGGTCCAAACTCTTCTTTGTAACCTCCTATCTTAATAAAGTCGAAGTTGGTCAATGTTATGTTAGTTGCAAATTTATCTCTGCCTGAATACCAACCCACTTTGATAGGTGCATGGTTCTGATGGATGTAGATGGATAGTCCTTCTAATTCTTTTGGGGCAATGTCTCCGCCCATGAAGCATATACAAGTTATGTCTGCTCCGTATTTTTCAATAAGCATTTCTAAAGCTTGCTGGTCAAGCACCTCTCCAATGTCATCCATTAACCATGGGCTGTGGCATCCGGGACAGTGGTTGGGGCAGTTGGCTATGTTGATGGCTAATGTCACTTCGTCGGGAATTTCACCAAAGACGATGTCGTAGTCTGCATATTTAAGCATGTTTTCAAATATTAAAACCGACCGCGAGAAACGAGTCCTGCGGCCGGTCAGTTATGGAAAAATGTTCAATCTCTTATGCTGAAATCTCAGCCTTCTCGTAGAATCTTCTGGAAGCTTCCTCTTTTCTTGCTGCAGAGAAGTTGCTGATACGTTTCATATATCCGATGATACGAGTCAGGTAATCGAGGTTCTTGCTGTGGCAAGATGGGCACTCCTTCAAATAACGCTTGTCGATGACGCCACAATCGTTGCAGACTGTATTAGGGATGTTGAATGTGAAGTAGTTGCAACCCTCTTTTGCCGCAATGCGCAAGATTTGGCGATATTGGGCTTTGCTCAAGTGCTCCTCCAAATTGAGGTGGAGAGCCGAACCTCCTGTCAAGTGCTCGATGTAGCGCTTTCCGTGAAGTTTGATCTTGTCGATGGCATTCAATGAAGTGTCTTCCACAACGTAGAAGTAGCTGTTGTAGCAGTCGCGTGGTACTTTGTAACCGTCTTCGCGGTCCCACTTGGCATGCTTAACACCTACATTCTCAGCAGGGATCATCTCGCAGTTGAAGAGCGTATTTTTGTTTCTATATTTCATGTTGTATTTCTCAACGATGCCAAGAACATTTTGTACGAATGCCTCGTATTCTGGGTTGTCATTGATTTTTATGCCCAAGAATTCAGCCGCTTCCACCAATCCGTTTACACCGATGGTGAGATATTGTCTGCTGATGTTGATGTAGCCTGCGTCAAAGAGAGGCAACATGCCTTTGTTGTACAACATTTTCAAGTTTTCGTTGTAGCCCAATTGTACCTTGTGGGTCAATTCTACGATGTCCTCCAAGTAGTTGAGGTAGTTCAAGCCGATTTTGTGGGCATATTGGATACAACGGTTGAGGTTGATGGTCAATACGCTTTTTGAACCGGTTGAAACGCCTCCGGCACCCAACGTGTAGCTGAATCCGTTGTCTTGGATTTCGTTGCGTAAACGACAGCAGCTTGACAAAGAATCTGCATTGTCGCTCATATAGGTGAAGAATGAGTGGCCTTCTGCATACATTTCTGCTGTAAGGTCGCCATACTCCTTGTCTTTTACTTCTCCATCCTCTGATAGAAGGGCCATTGTCTCAACAGGGAAAGTAAGTACAGTTTTTGTCCTTTCTTTGTTGAACCATTTCATGAAGCGCTTTTGCAACCAACTGAGTGATTCCCAGTTAGGGCGGCTACCGTCCGGAAAACGGAACTCTCCGAACAAACTCTCGAAGTAGAACTTGTCGTAGTAAGCGATGTTCCAAAATACGGCTTGGAAGTTGCGCGCGCCTGTTGGTTGGTTGATGGAATATACAATTTGCTCAAAGTAGTCGCAAATCATCTTGTCGAGCGTGCGTTGGCGCACAGATAAGTCAACAACCTTGTCTGGTTCTTTGTAGTAATCTTCACCGTATTCAAGTCCGATGAAGTAGTTCATATACATCAAAAACTCAGGTGTTGCACAAGCACCGCTCAACATACTTGACACCATGAACACCATGTTGACGAACCCTCCGCAGAATGATTTGAGGTTTGTTGGCGCCTTCGAGTTGCCTCCGATAGATTGAGTTCCTCCGAGTAGCCAAGGGTACATCGTTATGCTGGCGCAGTAGTTTGCCAAACTGGTCTCATCGTTTTTGTAGATGAAGTGCTGGTTGAGAAGGCGAATGTATCGGTCAGAAAATTCCTTTCCGTACATATCCTTCAATCGCTCAGTGAGCAAACGTCTGTTCAATCGGATGAAGTTCTGCTTTGGAAGTTCGCCTATAAGGGTGGCGATGTTTTTTTGCTCAACGTTGGCGTTGGCATCAAACTTACTACCAGTGGCTGCGTTCTCTGCATTACAGTAGTCGATGAGGAATGCGAGTTTGTCGCGCTCGTCACGATCTTCCGAATGTTGTTGGCGGTAAAGGATGTATAACTTTGCAACCGCAAAATACTTTTCATTCATGAGGGCAACCTCCACTTGGTTTTGGATTTCTTCTACGCTCATGTTGTTGGCGATGCGTAGAGTGCCAAGTATGGATGTCAACTCGTCTTCTGAAGCGAAGCTGCCGGCAGCAAGGAATGCTTTCCGTATAGCGTTCTTAATCTTCTCGATGGAAAAAAGTTCCTTCTTTCCGTTCCTTTTGATGATCTGTATTTCTGCGCTTGTCATTTGTATGTTTTTTTTATTATTATCTCTCTCGTAAGTTTGTGGTGCTGAAAGTTGTGCGAAACCAATTCGTTTACCTCTTGGGGTGTTGCTTTTTAGGGTTTTCTTGATAAGAGAACGTCTCTTTCACTACTCTTCCTTATGGGTTTAGTTGAATCTAATTTCAAACCACCTCAAACTTCTGAATGCAAATTTAAACTGAACTTTTTTCATAAACAAGACAGAAAAAACCAAAACCAATCAAAGTTATCAACAATTGTAAGGTGTTGATAGTTAGTTTGTTGTCTGTCTATACTTTCTTTGTGTCACTTCTTGCCTTTGGAAGTGTGTGGTTGTTGATTTATACTTTTGCAAATACATCATTCTGCTCGCTCCGTTGTTTCAATATTTAAAGGGGAAGTTGTGTTGAAATAGTTTTTTGTATAATTAATTAAGGGGGTCGTCTGTGCTGACTTTTTGTCTTCTGTCAATGTTTATAACTTCTGTTGTTTTTATTTTGAGATGTCAAATTTAAAGTGAGGTGAAGAATCTTTCTTGTAGGGTTGGAATGCGATTTACGTTTGTCTTCGTTCTTGTCCCAAACTTGTATTCCATTATCTCGGAAACTTTTTTTTGAATTTGTTGGTGACCTGTTGGCGTTGTGCATAAAAAAAGCCCGAACTTTCGTCCGGGCTAATTTTACTGTGTTTCGAATTAAGCAAGTTCTGCGAAGTACTTGATAGTTCTAACCATTTGAGAAGTGTAAGAGTTCTCGTTATCGTACCAAGAAACAACTTGTACTTGATAAGTATCGTCGTCGATCTTAGAAACCATTGTTTGAGTTGCGTCAAACAAAGAACCGAACTTCATACCGATGATATCAGAAGAAACGATCTCATCCTCAGTGTAGCCGAAAGACTCAGTTGAAGCTGCCTTCATAGCTGCATTGATACCTTCCTTAGTGATGTCCTTACCCTTAACAACAGCAACCAAGATAGTAGTTGAACCTGTTGGAGTAGGGATACGTTGAGCAGAACCGATCAACTTACCGTTCAACTCAGGGATAACCAAACCGATTGCCTTAGCAGCACCTGTTGAGTTTGGAACGATGTTTTGTGCACCTGCGCGAGAACGACGAAGATCGCCCTTACGTTGAGGACCGTCCAAAATCATTTGGTCGCCAGTGTAAGCGTGGATAGTTGACATGATACCAGATTGGATAGCAGCATACTTGTTCAAAGCGTCAGCCATAGGAGCCAAACAGTTTGTAGTACAAGAAGCAGCAGAGATAACTGTATCAGAAGCCTTAAGAGTCTTGTGGTTAGTGTTGAATACGATAGTAGGAAGATCGTTACCAGCAGGAGCTGAGATAACTACCTTCTTTGCACCAGCTGCAAGGTGAGCAGAAGCCTTCTCCTTTGAAGTGTAGAAACCAGTACACTCAAGAACAACGTCTACACCGTTAGCCTTCCAAGGGCACTCAGCAGCGTTAGCGCATGCAGAGATCTTGATTTCCTTTCCGTCAACGATGATTGAATCCTCAGTTGCAGATACAGTGTGCTTGCCTTCACCGAACTTGCCAGCGAAACCACCTTGTGCAGTATCATACTTCAAAAGGTGAGCCAACATCTTAGGGCTAGTCAAGTCGTTGATTGCAACTACCTCATAACCATCTGCCTCGAACATTTGACGGAATGCAAGACGACCAATGCGTCCGAAACCATTAATAGCAACTTTTACCATTTTTTAAATTTTTATTTATGTTAAACAAATAAATTGTTCTTTTCTTGTCTGCAAAATTAGTCAAACTATAAGATATACCCAAAATATCATATCTTAAATTTAATGCAAAATGCGAATCTTTTGGAGTTTTTAAGCATTTACGGTCTCTGAGGGTTGCCCGTTGACCACTTCTCCGAACGAGTCGCATCCACATGACGATGATTTACAACTGCTAAACGCAACGGCAATCATGGCCATGGCAATCGCTATTTTTATATATCTTACCATAATCGTTTAGTAATTATGCGTTTGCTTCGATTTGTTGTGCGTTTTGTTGTGCTTCTCCGTATCCTGGACAAGTCTTTGACTTGCAAGATCCCATAAGTGCCATCAAAGTGGCAGCAGCGATGATTAATTTAATAGCCTTCATTTGTTCTAGTGTTTTTATGTTAATAAAATTTATATTCAATCCCTATAACTTTGCAAATTTAGTTTTTTGTTGTGAAACAATCAAATCTGTTTTGCCTTTTTTTGTGCCAATTCGAAAAGGTTCGGTTTGAACCAATGAAGGGCTCTGATTGCTAAACTTAGCATCAGCGGAAGCGCATTGATGTTGAATCTCTGCGGAAGAATGGTCCATCCTAACAGAATGACCGTCATAATGAGGACAAAATTTAATATTTGATATTTACGTTTCCATTCACTTCCTTTCTTTGTGACAAGGCTTAGCGCAAATATTAATTGTAAGGGGTTGACCCATAGTAAGTTGAAATTTGGAAATACGCATGGGTGTACAGAGAAGAATGAAAGGGCAAATACTCCTAACCCGACTAATCCGGCCACGCCAAAAAGGAAGGCGTCAAACCATTTGTCGTTCTTTCTTATATAGGTGTAAAAAAGAGTGTGCGCGATTATCAGAAGTAGGAAGGTCCAGCAGGCGAAGGTGGGGGATATGCGGCTTGGCAAATCTTTTTCCTCAGTTCTGCTGACGGGCGTGTATAGTATATGTGTCTCTTTGACTATAGGTGTGCCGTCGGCCTTTTGCGCCTTTGCAAAGCATTTCATCATTTCTACAGGAAGGAATTGAATCTCTTTGCCCTTTACTACTTCGTCTGTCGGGCTGCCTAAGCAGATGTCGATGCCGAGCGTGTACCATCTCATTTCGCTGAGCAACTCGTGGATGATGTCTCTATACGTTCTTTCGTTTTGCGTCTCGGGGTAGGTCACCTCTCCGTTTATCGCGTTTTCGATGATGATTCTGGGCCTTGTGGCGCAGTTGTCGTAGAAGAAGTTGTATCTGTAGTAGCGGTTTTCGGGCTTGGCGTTTTCAAAAAGAGCGTCGCATATTTTGTCCTTCTCTTCTTCTGTCAAGTTTAGCGTCTGCTCGTATAGTTTGGCGTTCTTCTTGATGGCGTCTCTTTTGCTGCGTTGGAATGTGCTTACGCCAAGCATATAGTCCGTTTCTCCCTTGACAAACTTGTAGATGAATTTCCCTATGTCGTCGAAAGAGAAAATGCCATAGTTGAATACCATGTCGATGCCGTTCGTAGGGTCTTGAACCCTGACGGCGGTGTGCCCCCATGCCGTGTAAACCTGGTCGTTGGAAGGTTCGCAGGTGAGCAGACTGATGGTTTTCGCTTCGGTTCCTTGAACTGTCACTCCTACAAGTGAAAGTAAGGATACAAGTATGATCGCTATGTATTTCATTCTAATGACTTTAAAAAAAGAATCCAAAGCTTGAGCCTTGGATTCTTTTCGTATGATTTTTGTTTGTTGATTACTTGATGATGACTTTTTTCAGTGTGTTGCCGACTTTTACAATATAGAATCCGCTTTTTAGATTGAGATAGAAAGTGTCCTTCTCGTTTTTTGTTGTGTTTTGATACACTTTTTCGCCCAACATGTTTTTGATGACAAGTTCTGATCCCATAGGAGCGCCGATTACATATAATATATTGTCAGCCATACTGACGGTGAGCTCTGTTGCCTTGGCTGGCTCGGCAGGCTCTTGCGCTGTGGCTCCGCAAAGTCCCAACGTCATTGATATAAGTATGGTTAGTAAAATATGCTTCATATAATCCGCTTTTATTTCTGCAAATATACATTTTTATGACTCCTGAACAAAATTATCTGAAGATTTTTCTTCTCTTTTGTGCAATAAAATTGTTTTATGTTAGTTGTGGTGAAAATAAAAGGGTTTATATTTGTGTCGAATTTCTTGATTTAAAGTGGTTTGTGGACATTAGTTCTACCCAATAGAATGCGACGAAGTGGTGCTTTGTATAGATGGTTTGATAAAAGGGTGCTGCAAACAAGAATGTCCTGTTTGAACTGTTTAATTAGAGTTTGCGTATTGTGGTCTTTTTTTCCCAGTTGTGAGTTTGGGTTGGTGTGATTCAATGGTTTTGGTGATGTTGTTGATGTGAAACAAAACAGTTGGAATGTTTTAAATGTAGAAATAGAGATGTTCTTTCATGTCTGCTTTTTTATGCCCAATAGCTAATTGTGGCGATACCAATAGTGATGATTCTTTTGTGGAATATACTCTTTTGTAGTTATTTACGAGCCTTTTTGTAAGTCCTAATTTTGTGAAAAACAAAAGATGTTACAAATTTTAAATTGAAAGAAAATGAAAATCGGAATTTTTTATGGTAGCAGCACGGGTACGACCGAAGATGTGGCTAATAGAATTGCCTCAAAATTGAAAGTGGATTCCTCTGATGTACATAATGTATATAAAGCAGATGTCCAAAAAATCGAGGTTTACGACGTACTAATATTAGGTAGTTCGACATGGGGTTGCGGCGATATGCAGGATGATTGGTACGATGGCATCAAGAGGTTTAAAAACGCAAATTTGTCGGGAAAGAAGATAGCACTCTTCGGATTGGGAGATAGCTGCTCTTACAGCACTACCTTTTGCGATGCGATGGGACTTATCAAACAGGATTTGGCCAATTCGGGTGCTACCTTTGTTGGCGAAACTTCTGTGACTGATTATATCTTTGATTCTTCTGCTTCTGTAGAAGGAGATAATTTCGTTGGTTTGGCATTGGATGAGGTCAATGAACCTTTTAAAACGGACGAGCGAATTGAGAAGTGGGTGTCGTCGTTGAATTTCTAAAATAGAACGTCAATATGAATCAAAAAGCAATGTTGCCTAGTGAATTTATGGTTTTGTCAAACCATATATATGAGTATAAAAAAGGCATTCGCAATCTTGTTCTCTTCACTTTGAATGCTAAGTATGAAAGCATGGCGTGTGAGCGGTTGAGAAATCAAAATATAGATTATGTTGTTCAAAGGGTGGAGGATAGGAATGTCAATATTTATTTTGGTGAATCTTGCTGTTTGGATGTCGTACGTACTTTTATAAACCGACCAGTCAACCAATTGTCACCGGAAGAAGATTTTATGTTGGGTGCTCTCTTGGGGTATGATATATGTAAGCAGTGTACGCGCTTTTGCAAAAAGAAAAACCAATTGAATTCAGCAGAAAGGAATATTGCTTGAGATTATTCGTGATGATGAGAAAAAATGACGTTGTCCGTGCTAATTTAGTATGTCTGATTAATTTACTTTGTGAAAAATTGAGTCTTCACTTTGCTTTCTGGTGAGGTGGAGGCTCGTTTTATCTTGTTGAAATACAACGGTGGTTGAATTTTTACTGAAAAAACATCGAAAAACGTTTGGAGGATATCCGATAATGTACTACTTTTGCACCCGCTTTCGAGAGGTAAGCGCTACGAAAAAATGTAGTTAAAAAAACTTGAGAAAAAGTTTGGCGGTTAGGGAAAAGGTTCTTACCTTTGCACC
>JAKSLA010000089.1 GCA_024401455.1 Paludibacteraceae bacterium
ACTATCAGCAAACTTCGGGACCATTTTTTTTTTTTTTTTTTGAATAGTTGTTCTACATTTGCATTTGTAATCAACCAAATAGATAATTTCAATAAGATTAGCGTATGAAAAAGAGCTTCTTGGTGCCCCTTCTATTGTTATTAACACAATGTGTATTTGGCTATACTGGCAATAGAAGACCCCAATTTGAATTGGAAAAAAACGAAATATCGGTAAGTTATGGACTCCTACCCATTTTAAACATTACCGACGGAATTGACAACAACATTATGGACGACTGCGAATCCACAGTGCACAGTAGCATGAAAAGTAGCACAGGTGCCATTAATATAGAATATAGCTATGCTTTATCACCAAGGGTTCGACTTGGATTAATGGCCAGTTATATGGGCTATCGTCACGATGTCGAATATGAGGACGATTATGTTGGCGAATTGAAATCCACCTATTGGGGATTCTTGCCTCAGGTGCAGTTATATTGGTTCAGTTACGACCATGTGGCCATGTATAGCAAGTTTGCCATTGGAGCGGCTATCAACTTGCGAGATATGAATAGCATAAATAATGATCTATACGCGTCGTTTGAAGAAAGCAGAGCTCAGTTTGAGATGCAGATTTCGCCTATTAGTATTGAAGCAGGTAGCCGTCTTAGGGGATTCGCAGAACTGGGATTTGGCAACTACTTGTTTGCTGCCGGACTGAAGTTTTATTGGTAAACCGACACAGCATAAAAGAGATAGGCGAACGTCCGTTTGTGAACTCATGACTACAGAACGGTGCCTTAGAAAGTTTTCTGCGTAGGTGGGGCATAAGCAAATCCTCCATTCTATCTTTTATGGCTCTCTACATAAATTATTTCATCTGTGCCTTTTTTTTCGGTAGAATTTATATCTTTGCACATTGAGGGGGTAATGTTTTCTCGGAACACGTTTACCTCGGAGAAGACTTCTAAATAAGGTAATGCGAGATGAAGATAATTGAAGATTTGGATTCATTTGAAAACGATGGTTTGATGTTGACTGTCGGTTTCTTTGATGGCGTTCATGCTGGTCACCGTTTTTTGATCAACCAGATGTGCAGTTTGGCTAAATGGAAGAATTTAAAGACGGCGATACTTACATTTTGGCCTCATCCACGTTTGGTGCTCGACGAGGATTATAAGCCCCGTTTGTTGAATAATTTGGCCGAGAAGCGTGAACTTTTGTCAAAGTTGCCGTTGGACTATTGCATTAACATCCCCTTCAGCAAAGAGTTGTCCGACTATTTCGCTTGCGACTTTATGCGTGAGATTCTTCAAAAGAAACTAAATGTCAAGCATTTGGTGGTGGGCTACGACCATCGTTTCGGCAAGAACCGTGAGGAAGGTTTTGATGACTACTGCCGTTATGGTAAAGAGTTGGGCATCAAAGTGACTCAGGCTGAGCCTTTTGTCGAGGATGGTTACAACATCAGCTCTTCTTTTATCCGCAACCTTTTGAATGTAGGCGATGTGCGCATGGCAAACAAGTATTTAGGTTACAATTTCCGAGTAAAAGGCACGGTGGTAGATGGATATAAGTTGGGCCGTCTGTTGGGCTATCCAACCGCCAACATTGAGCTCTTATACGATAAGAAGTGTGTCCCAGATGTTGGTGTCTATGCGGTGAAAGTCCGTTTGGAGGACAAAATCTACGAAGGCATGCTTTATATTGGCAATCGTCCTACGGTGGCTAATGATGAGATTCCTTCTATTGAGGTGAACTTGTTTGACTTCGATCAGAATATTTATGGCAAACAATTGGAGATAGTCTTCATAGACCGTATCCGCAAACAGATAAAGTTCTCCGATGCAGAGGCGTTGAAGGCGCAGATTGCAAAAGACAAGAATGCAACCAAAGCGGCTTTGCTGGCTTATGGTATTTAGGAATTTCTAAAATTCAAAAAGCGTACAAAGAATTTACAAGGGATTCCCAACTGTGAAATTGGAAACTCGGGGGAATTTATGGCCTCTAGTTAATTAAGAAAGAAATAAAGGGTTAGAAATATGGAAGTTAAGTTTTCTGCAAATGGGTTGGTTCATGTCGTGATTCAAGATGTTAGAACCAATAAAGTGTTGAGAGTAGGTTTCTTGGATGGCGACACTTGGCGAAAGATGGAAGAAGAAAAGCGTGTCTATCTTTACGACGAGAAGACGAAGGCGTCTGTGTTAGTCACGGGTGGCGAGTATGACAAGCCGTTGGCTTTGGATTCGTTCATCGTGGGCGAAGGGGGAGAGGCTGTCGTTATTTTGGCTAATCCTGATGGCTCAACTACGGGAGCCGATCAATTCTTGGGTAATAAGAACATCGCAGATTTGGCCTTCCTTTCTTATTTGCAGGATTTCATCGAGAAGAGAAAACGTGAGATGCCAGAGGGTTCCTATACAACCAAGTTGTTTACCAAAGGCGTTAATAAGATTTCGCAAAAGGTTGGAGAAGAGGCTGTTGAGACGATCATCGAGGCCACAAACGGAACAAAAGACCAATTCATTTATGAGTCTTCCGATTTGATATACCACCTTATTGTCCTTTTGACGGAGAAAGGAGTTCGCATAGAAGATTTGGCTCGCGAATTAAAGGCACGTCATAAAGAGTAGTCTCTTGCTACTCTTATGACCTTCCGTTTTTGTTTTTTTAAGATTTGGGTATTCCAAAAAATGCTATATTTACAATGAACGTTGTAAGTAGAAGTATAGAAACGTTTCTTGATAGTAAATGATTGTTTTACCCATAATATTTAATAGCTATGAATTTAGAGCAGATTATTTTTTATTTAGCCATAGGGTCAAGTATTCTTTTCGCAGTACAAGTTCTAATGTCATTTTTCATTGATTTGGACGTGGATTTCGACTTTGACTCGTCAGTAGGTGTTTCGGATTTCCTATCGTTTAAAGGAGGATTACACTTTTTGTTGGGCTTTAGTTGGATGGGCGTTTTGAACGGCATCAGTACTAAGAGTGAGATATTATTTGCCGTTGCAGTGGGAATTGTCTTCGTGCTGGTACTGGCTTTCGTCTATCATAAGATATATTCGTTGGCGCAGGAAAAGGTATTTCAAAATCCTGACGATTTGAAGGGACTCGTTTGTGAGTTGATTACATTTTACAATGGTACAGGCACGGTCAGCGTCGATTTTGATGGAAGACGTTCGACGATGAATGTATTAAGCCAGCAAGCATTGAAGAGCGGAGACCTTGTAAAGGTTACTGATTACAAGAATGGCTTTTTAATCGTGGAAAAGAATAATTAATTATTAATAAATGCTTAAAGTAAATTTATGGAAGATTTGAATGTATCAATGATTGTAGCCATACTAGCAGTAGTGGTTATTTTCTCGGTAATGGCAGTGATGACACGTTACCGCAAATGTAAGCCAGACCAGATTATGGTAATCTACGGTCGCACAGGCTCAAAGGATAAGAGTGCAAGATTGATCCACGGTGGTGGTTCTTTCGTATGGCCTATTATCCAAGGCGTTGATTATCTTTCTTTGAGACCGTTCCAAGTTGATTGTTTCTTGAAGGGAGCCATCTCTGCTCAAAATATCCGTGTTAACGTTCCAACAATCATCACTGTAGCGATTTCAACAAATCCTTCAGTTATGCAAAATGCGGCAGAGCGCTTGTTGGGTCGTCCTCACGATGAGATTGAGAATGACGTAAAGGACTTGGCGTATGGTCAGATGCGTGGTATCATCTCTGATATGAAGATTGAGGAGTTGAACAATGACCGTGATAAGTTCGTTGAACAAATCCGTAAAAACTTGGGTACTGAGTTGAACAAGTTGGGATTGGATATCATCAACGTGAACATTGCCGACATCGTCGATGAGGCCAACTATATCGTTAACTTGGGTAAGGAATCCAGTTCTCGCGCTCAAAACCAAGCAGAGGCAAACATCGAAGAGCAAAGAAAGTTGGGTCAAATCAAGATCGCTGAGCAAACTCGTGAGCGTGAAACTAAGATTGCAGAGCAAATCCGTGAAAAGGAGACTTCAATCGCTGAAATCGATAAGGATCGTGCCATCAAGGTGGCTGAGGCCAACCGTATCAAGGAGGCTTCTGTGGCTGAGGCTCGTGCACAACAAGAGTCTGCTATTGCAGAATCTCAATCTAAGAAAGACATCAACATCGCTGAGGCTGATAAGCGTGCCAAGGTGGGTCGAAATGAGGCTAACAAGGAAATCGCCAACTCTAACGCTGAGTTGAGAGTGATCCAAGCAGAGGCCGACAGAATTTCAGGAGAGGCTGAGGTTAAGTCTAACGCCGACATCCAGATTCAAAAGGAGTTGAAGAATCAACAAATCGAAGAGTCAAGAGCAAAACGTGTCGAGACTCAGTTGCGTGCTGATCGTATCGTGCCTGCTGAAATGAGCAAGCAAGAGACTATCTTGAACGCTCAAGCACAATCAGAGCGTTTGATTATCCAAGCAGAAGCAGAGGCAGAGGCTAAACTTCGTGTTGCAAAGGCAGAGGCAGAGGCTATCCGTTTGAAGGCTCTTGCAGAGGCAGAAGGTAAGCAAAAGGCTTTGGAGGCAGAGGCAGAAGGATTCCGTAAGATGATGGAGGCTGCTGACAAGAACCCTGAAATCGCCGTTAAGTATAAGTTCATCAATGAGTGTAAGGAAATTGCCGGCGTACAAGTTAAGGCATTCGAGCACATGAACTTCGGTAACGTCCAAGTTTGGGATTCTGGAAACGGTACCACTTCTCGTTTTATGGAAAGCATCATCAAGACTGCGGCTCCAGCTTTGAATATTATGAAGGAGATGAATATTCCTTTGGTAAGCGACAAGTTGAAGGGCGAGGATGAAGATGTAAATTCTAATCCAAAGGATTTGTAATCAATAGTGTGATATGAACAGAAAGATATTAAGTCTGATCGTAGCGCTTGCCTCGTTGACAATCTTCTCTTCTTGCTCGTCAAGTGATGATGATTATGTTGACAGATCAAAGTTGGAATGCTATGTGGTGGATGGGTGTGCTTATGAGAAGATGGCTTACGAAGGCTGGAGTTTCGCTTCGAGATCAGAGATAGAAGATTATCTGTTTAGATATTACGACCCTGCTTATCTACATCAGTTCAATGACACATTGGATTGGTATAAAGATCCGTTGGTTGACCTTCTCAGATCTTACGATTCGGGATATTTCCGTAAGAGAGCTTTGATTATAAAGTGCTTCCCTAATGTGGCTGAACTTTATCACAAAGTGGATGGGGTTTATTTGGATTCAGAAACGAATGCCCTTAATGTTGATATGATTACGCAAGTGTATAACAATAAGAAATTTGATTATTCTTTTGTTATCGTAGAATGTGCGCAGAGTGATTTAAATCGCGACGTGTTTTGGAATATGGATTTCCACTATTATGAAAACTAAATCCAACGTCGCATAAATAAAGTGGGTGCCATCAAAGTGTAAGTTCATTTTTTTGAAAGCCCATGAATAAAGCCGTTTCGGAGATCTTAATCGTTGATTAAGGCTCTGAAACGGCTTTGTTATTCTCAGAAGTGTACAAATGTAAGTCTGAAGTTTACATTTTAAGCCCTTCTTCAGTTTATCCATGGGGACACCGAGAATGGTCTCCTTTTGGGAATCGTTACACTACAATGCTTAGGGGTTCTTCTCCGTTAAAGAATCTTCGGATGTTTTCACAAGCGTAACGGCTCATTTCGTTGCGAGCCGATAGCGTTGCGGTGCCGATATGAGGTACAAGCACCACATTGTCCATGGAGAGCAGTTCATGTTGTATTTGAGGCTCGAATTCAAAGACGTCCAATGCTGCTCCTCCGATTTTCCCCTCTTGTAAGGCAATGACAAGGTCTGCCTCGTTGATGATCGGACCTCTGGCGGTATTGATGACCATAGAGCCTGTTTTCATCGCGTTTAAGGCGTTTTTGTCTATGAGGTGGTATGTTGATTCGTTCAGTGGGGCGTTGAGCGAAATATAGTCGGCTTTCTTCAGCAGTTCATCCAGCGGCAGGTATTGCGCCCTCAATGCTTCTTCTTTTTCTTTTGGAAGGCGCTTCCTGTTGTTGTAGTAAATCTCCATGCCTGATGCCAACGCACGTCGAGCAAGTGATTGTCCGATTCTACCCATACCGATAATGCCTAAACGCTTTTTATAGAGCCCTAATCCGAGGTTTTCCATAACTCCCCAGCGAATGGAGTTGGGGCGACGTAATTTTTTGTCGCATTCGCTCACCCTGCGGGCAAGGTCTCCCATAAGCGTAAATGCCAATTCGGCTGTGGGTTCCACTACGGGGTCGGGCGTATTCGTGACGCGAATGCCTTTGCTTTGGGCGTATTTAATATCTACATTGTTGAAGCCGACGCCAAAGTTGGATATGATTTTCAACTTCTTGCCAGCGTCGATTATAGCCTTGTTGATAGGAAGGTTGAACATGGAGAGTAGTGCGTCTGCGTCTCCGACTAAATTTATCACTTCTTCTTGAGTGAAGGCTTGTTTATTTTCGGGAAATATAAATTCAAACTCCGAAGTATAATCACTGAACCCCTCGATAGGGAGTGCGTAGGTGACGAGTACTTTCATTTCTTTTTGATGATGATTGTTCGTTGTTATTATCTTTTTAATATTCGTTTTTCCATGAGGTGCCAAGAAAGGAAGGCAAGTGCGAATGTTATGGCAAGGATTATTGTCAGCCTGTCTTCGTTGTTCCATCCTTTTTCGTTAAATAATTGAATGATAGGTGCATGGTAAAGGTAAATGCCATAGGAGAGATCTCCTATCTTGCCGAAGTTGTTCAGGAAACTTAACGAGAAGGCTATGCCAAAAATGCAGCCTGCCATTGCGAATGGGAAAAGGATGTCTGCCCAACCATAAATTTCTTTGAATGGGTAACAAAGTAGCGAGAGGGCTAAAATGTAGTAGCGATATTTATAGGCTTTTTCGAAATAGAGATAAAGGCATGCACCAATTAGGAACATATTGCTTTGATAAATGGTGGAGCCTATGGTTTCATAGAGTTTGATGCCTGTCGTGTCTGCCTTCCAATTAAGGTAATAGCAGAGGATGGAGAGCAGTAGGGTTGATATGGGTAGTATGATTCGTTTCTTGATGGCCAAGAAGGCGATGATTGGGGTGCAGAGGTATAATGTCAATTCGACTTTCAAAGTCCACAATGACGGATTGATGGCATTGGTATATGGAGCGTCTTCTAAAACGCCGGGCAGGGAGGGATGCAGAAAATTGCAGAAAAAGAAATTGGAAATCAGGTATTTGTATGTTTCTTTGCTGGAGAAGTATTCGGCAAAGTTCAAATTGCTGACCAAAGAGAAGAGAAGGAAAGAGGCAATAATGATGCAATAATAGGCTGGGAAAATGCGGCGTGCCCTTTTTTGTAGGTAACTCCAGAAATCTTGCGTGTTGCAAAAACTCATGAATATGAGGAATCCGCTTATAGAGAAAAATCCGGCGACGGCAGTGGGGGAGTTGATGGGCAAAATCAAAGGAGGAAGCCCCGCCATTCTGTAGTAATGGCAGGAGGCAACAATGAGAGCCAATAGAAAGCGCAAGAAATCGAAGTTGTTTGCTCGCGGTATCTGTGGTAATTCTTCTCTTTTCAGTATCATTTGGATTGGCTGACGAATTTTTGTTTCTCCTCTTTGCAGATGAGTTGAATGGCCCATTTGCCCGATTGTGTAGATTGAGGAACTCCACCACCTGGGTACAGCCATTGTCCGGCCAAATAGAATTTGCCTAATCCTGGAAGGGTTTGTCCCAATTGTTTGGAAATGTTGGCTCTTGTAGGATTGAAGCCTTGGTAGGCTCCTTGCCATATGTTACAATAGCGAACGGTGGTGAGAGGGGTGGCCACGTCAATCACTTCGATTTTTTCGCTAAATCCAGGATAATGTTGCTCGATGATTTCCCTGCCTAATTGCGCAATCTTTTTTTTCTCTTCAAGATACTCCTCTTTGCTCATCTTTTCCCATATCTCGTAAGGAGAGTTGAATCGGATGGCAATGGTAGATTTCCCTTCTGGAACGATTGTCGGGTCGTAACTGTAGTTAATCATACGATAACTATGGGAAATTTTCGTCTTCCCGATTTCTTTCTGGAAATGAGTTATTTGTATGGGAAAATCAGTTGTCAGCGTGGCATTTATGCCTATTGATATTTGTACGATTGACGAGAAGATGTCCCAATTTTTATAAGCTTGTTTGATTTTGGGTGAGAGGTACTGGCCTTTCAGCATGTTGTACAAAGTGAAATGCAGGTCGGCACAACTGATGATGTAGTCTGCCATCAGTCTCTCTCCATTGGAAAGTTCTACTCCTACGGCTTTGCCGTTTTCTACAATGACTTCTTTGACTTCTTGGCGTAGAAGGATTTTTCCTCCTAATGAGTTGTAGCGGTTCTCCATACGTTGGGCAACCCCCAAAGATCCGCCCATAGGGTAGCCGGCATTTTTTTGTGTGTACCAACTAAGCATAAGGAGAAAGGCAATGGAAGAGTATTTGTCATCCTTGTAGTTGTCAACAAGGCCCTCTTTTATCCATGGACTTTTGAAATTGAGTTTCTGCAGATACTCTTTGCAAGACATCTTCTTGAAGCGCAGAATGGTCACCAATGACCAAAAGCTTCTTTTCAATGCCTTCAGATAGTCGATGGGAGTGCGTAAAGAAGGGGGCATTTCAAAAGGCTCCAGTTTTTTGCACAAGTTCATGTGCTTGCACATCTTTCTGATGGCCTTCTCGTCTTCTGGAGCATTGTCAATCAGGTATTTTTGCCACTCTTCGATATTGGTGTAGATGGTGAAGTCTTTCCCGCTTGCGAGATGAGTTGTTGTGTGGTAGGAGGAATCTTGAACCTTGACATCCTCGTTTAGGATGTGGGTCTCTTTGTAGATGTCGTTGAAAACGCCAAAGCGGGTGCCGACAAGCCATTGGATGCTATAGTCAAATTGGTATCCCTTTCTGAACCAGCCTGTACACAAGCCTCCAACTTGCGTATTCTTCTCTATAATTGTGGAGTCGAATCCGTTAAGTTGGGCATAGATGCCGGCCGAAAGGCCTGCTACTCCACCGCCTATGACAATAATTTTCTTTTTCATTTGGAAGATATCTCCTATCAGATTTTTCAAAAGTAGTGATTTTTTTCCAAATAATTTGTTACAAAGGCATTTTAATATGTTCCATAAATGAAAAAATCCCTTCGCCTAGAGTCAAGAAGCAAGAGAAACCTTGCATAGGGGAGCCTTGACTACAAGGGGAGTCTTATTATTTTCTGCTCCACTTGGTAGAGTCTCTTTTGGCACCCTTATTCTTCTTGAAGCCTCTACCATCCTTAGGGCCTCGTTCATATTTGTGGTGTCAATCACGCCTGCTTGAATAAGAGAATCTAACTTTTCTTGGTCCATTTTAGGTGGACGTGAAATTGAGTCGTTTTCTACTCTTGCGGGTCTGCTGCGGTTCCGATTGTGAGTAAAGAAATCAATAATAATGTCTTTTTCATCTTTATTCTATTTTAGTGATTTAATATTCAAAAAAACAGAGATTAAAATAGAGAGCAAAATCAAATAGACGAATGGAACCTTTTGACGGACAGTTGAGAATATCCCTAATCTACTCCTCTTTTTTGAACTTAATGTCAATGTGGAGTTTTCCAATAGTGCAATTATAGTTTTTCTCTGTTTCCTCGGATGAATCTTGTGATTCAAATAGTGTATTGACATCGTCTATTGCACTTTCAAAATTTCCATCTATTTCAGAGGCGTAGTCGTCACAAATCTCCTTTAAAGCTTCTGTCTCAAATCCGTCAGATTCCTCTTCTGCCAAAGATTCTAGTTCCGAAAAGAGGTCTGCGGTCTCTTCTCTTAGTTCATTCAATCGTTCAACAATTGCTTGTACTCTTTCTTCCATGCTTGTGTTCATATTCAAATTCATTTAGTTCAACTTTATTTGGGGACAAATGTAAGTCGTATGTGTGCGATGACGATGCACATAGTTTGATTTTTTTGCACGAATAAAAATATATCAGGTCAAACGTAATTAAGAGATATGGAGTCAGTCCGAAAGGGCTGGCTTTTTTGTTTGTATATTATAATTTGCTATTTTTGGAGATGTAAATAACAAAATAACATTAGACCAATATGCAGAATAACAATCAAGAAGAATCTTCATATTCATTCGATGCAAAAACAGGTCATTTAATAATTAATTCAATTGTCAAGGGATCGAAACCTTGGAATGTGACTAGTCCTAAATAAGCGTTACAGATTTAACTTAGTTTTATAGGA
>JAKSLA010000009.1 GCA_024401455.1 Paludibacteraceae bacterium
TTTTGCGGATTCCGAGGAGGGCACCCACAAGGGGCGCCCGTACACCGGGTCCGGGACGACGCCCGTTTCCGAATGGATGCGATGCCCGCGGGTTTGCGCGTAGGGGCGGTGCCTTGTGCCCGCCCTGGTGAATATTGTGCCGACGTTGATGTTATGCGTCCGTCCAAATGAATATTTTTTCCGCCGTTCGGCGGATTCCGAAGAGGGCACCCACAAGGGGCGCCCGTACACCGGGTCCGAGGCGATGTCCGTTTCCGAATGGATTCGATGCCCAGCGGGGGTGCGCGTAGGGGCGGTGCCTTGTGCCCGCCCTGGTGAATATTGTGCCGCCGTTTATGCCCCAATGAATATTTTTTTTCCGCCGTTTTGAGGATTCCGAAGAGGGCACCCACAAGGGGCGCCCGTACACCGGGTCCGGGGCGACGCCCATTCCCGAACGGACGCGATGCCCGTCGGTTTGCGTGTAGGGGCGGCGCCTTGTGCCCGCCCGTGCCTTGTGCCCGCCCCGGTGAATATTTCGCCGCCTCATCGTTTGATTTATAATAAACATGTGTTATATTTGTGCAGATGTATAGATTTGTTTTTGTCTGGAATAGAGAAGAATATATTTTTTCTTTGTCTGTTAGTTATGGATTGGGCAGCATGTCACATTAATTTGTAATTGAACGTGTAGGATTTATGAATATGAAAAAAGCATTATTATTAATTTTATTCTTCGGTGCAATGGGTATGTCTTTCGCTCAAACAGGTAAGGCACTTCAAGGTGTGACCGTGAGCGGAACTAAAGGTGAGCATTCTTATGTGGACCTTGGATTGAAATCCGGATTGTTGTGGGCGACATCTAATGTGGGTGCCCTTACGCCAGATGGCTATGGTGACTATTTCGCTTGGGGAGAAACAAAACCTCAGATGGCTTCTGATACTTCTTATTCTTGGTCAACCTATAAATTTATGCAGAAAGGGTATGATTCAGGTCGTGGTTGTAATAAATACACAATAGCTAGCGATTTGGATGCTAATCCTGTGTGGTTTGATTCGGCAGGCACTTTTATTGGCGATAGTCTTTTGACTTTATTGCCTGAGGATGATGCTGCAACTGTTAATTGGGGCAGTGAATGGCGTATGCCAACTCGCGCAGAACAGGATGAACTTCGTGAAGGTTGCATTTGGGTATGGACCGATAATTTCAATGGTACGGGTATTGCAGGTAGTATCGGCACTTCAAAGTCTAATGGAAATGTGATTTTTCTTCCGGCTGCAGGTTGTCGCGGATATGGAGACATCAAAGATGTGAACTCATTTGGTCGTTATTGGCCTTCTACTTTGAGTATTGGAGATAGTTCCTATGCTTATGAACTCGGTTGTCATTCTGGCCGTGTTGGTAGATGTTTGAGTTACCGTTATTATGGTGAGTCGGTTCGTGCTGTTACCAAAAAATAATCGTGATAATGTTTCTCCTCCCCTTGAAGAGGCTGTTCGGAGTTATTCCTTCATCATTATTCCCGAAAGTAATCGCCCCGATTGTAAGCCTTGCCGGCGGGCGGAAAAGTAGCGTTCGTCGTAGTAGGTGCAGCCGGGGTGTGTGGAGATATTCAGAGGTGAAATACCTGCATTTTCGAGTTGAATGTTGACGGCGTTCCTTAGGTCAGCATGGATGCTGTCTTGTATCAGTATGAGGATGGAACTGATGTCTTGCCTATGGAAAATCTTGGAAAATTCATTGATGAGTTCTGGCCCCACTTGATAGGCTTCGGCAGAAATGCAAGGACCCGTGCAAGCAATGATTTCTTCGATGGATGCCCCCATTTGACAAAGTCTGCTGATGGTTTTCGTAACGATTTCACAGGCTATTCCTCTCCATCCAGCGTGGACGGCAGCTGCAATTTTGGCTTCGGGAGCATAGAGAAGTACCGGAACACAGTCTGCCGTGGTTACGCCTAAGCAGACGTTTTTCATTTGAGTGATGAGTGCATCACATTGGGCAAGTGCTTCCTCCCTTGCCTCTTTCCCCTTTTGAAAGAAATCTTCTTCAACAAGGAATATACCGTCTTTATGTACTTCACGGGGAACGATTAGTCGCTCACTGTTAATGTTGAGTTCTTGGCATAGCAGATCTCTGTTTTTTTGTACGCTTTCGGGTAAATCTCCGCAATAGGCACCTAAATTAAATGTGGCATAATTGCCGTTACTGACGCCACCCTCCACCGTAGTGAAGAAGTGGCGCAGATTATCTTGTTGGGCGAATAGATCGCTTGTTTCCAACGCTATTGGCATCATCTTATTTAGAGGACTTTTATAAAACCCCCGATTTTTAATGTTTAACATTTAAGCACTCCCTTAAATCTTTTGCAGTGCTCTTTCTTCCAAAATCATCATTGGTCTGACGAATTCTTCAAAATTTCTGCAAGGCAATTTTAGAGGTCCCCTTTATTGCTCTCGTTGTCGTCTTCTTCATCGAACTCGACGTCGTAATCGTAGTCGTCGTCAAACTCAACCTCCAAATCCTCGTCGTTGTCCTCGATGAATTTAACATCCATAGGACGGTGGCTGATTGTGACGTGGCGGTTCTCGTCTTTACTCAACTCTTCCCAAAGAATATCCTTCAATTCTGTGATTCCCATGTTTGAAACGGCGGAGATGAATATATGAGGAATGTCTTTCGGCAATGTCTTTTCTATGTCAGCCATCAACTCTTCATCGAGCATGTCCGACTTTGAGATGGCCAGCACGCGTTGCTTTCCCAACAATTCTGGATTATATTGCTCCAACTCGTTCAACAAGATGTTGTACTCTTTCTCAATGTCGTCCGAGTCAGCGGGAACCAAGAATAGTAGAATAGCATTGCGCTCGATGTGGCGAAGAAATCTTAGCCCTAATCCTTTACCTTCGGATGCACCTTCGATGATACCTGGGATGTCGGCCATGGCAAATGACTTATGGTCGCGGTAAGGAACGATGCCTAAGTTAGGCACCAATGTGGTGAACGGATAGTTGGCAATCTTTGGCTTAGCAGCAGAAACGACAGAAAGCAGCGTCGATTTTCCTACGTTAGGGAAACCAACTAGTCCGACATCGGCCAACACCTTCAACTCCATGACTACCGTACGTTCAATGGCTGGTTCGCCCGGTTGAGCGTAGCGTGGTGTTTGGTTAGTGGCTGAGCGGAAATGCCAGTTGCCTAAACCTCCACGGCCGCCTTTTAACAAGATGACCTCTTGCCCGTGTTCTGTTACGTCGCAAAGGAATTCCCCTGTCTCTGCATCATAAACTACGGTTCCGCAAGGTACTTCTATGATTTTGTCCTCTCCATCGGCACCAAAACTTCGGCTTGAACTTCCACTACCTCCGTGTCCGGCAATGACGTGCTTCTCGAATTTCAAGTGGATGAGGGTCCAATAGTTTTTGTTGCCTTTTAGAATGACATGGCCACCACGTCCACCATCACCTCCGTCAGGACCGCCCTTTGGGGTGAATTTTTCACGATGAAGGTGCGTGGAGCCAGCTCCTCCTTTTCCTGAACGGCAATAAATCTTTACATAATCAACAAAATTCGTTTCTGCCATATCTTCTATAATCTTAAGGGGACTTCTATAAATTCCCCGATTTTCTAATTCAATATTAAATAATACAGAAACACCTTAATCGATGAATCTGCGGGTTAAGTTTTGGAAGTGGTCGATGCGTCTGTCACGAAGGAACGGCCACCAGCGGCGTACCGTCTCTGAGCGTTCTTTGGATACTTCAACCACCATATTGGCCTCTTCCAACTGAGGCGCTTGGGCAATGATTTCTCCTTGCGGACCGGCTACGAAACTATTTCCCCAAAATTGTATTCCATTGGTTACGCCAGATGGGTCGGGTTCATACCCAGTGCGATTGACGGCTATGACAGGCAATCCGTTTGCGACGGCATGGCCGCGTTGCACGGTTACCCAGGCTCCGTTTTGTCTTGCCTTCTCATCGTCTGTGTCCGTGCTCTCCCAACCGATGGCAGTCGGGTAGATGAGGAGTTCTGCACCCGCTAATGCCATTAGTCTGGCTGCTTCCGGATACCATTGGTCCCAACATACTAAAACGCCCAACTTTCCTACCGATGTTTGGATAGGTGTGAATCCTAAATCACCAGGTGTGAAGTAGAACTTCTCGTAGTAAGCCGGGTCGTCAGGGATGTGCATCTTGCGGTATTTTCCAGCGATGGAACCGTCCTTTTCCAAAACGACGGCTGTGTTGTGGTATAGACCCGCAGCACGTTTTTCGAATAGGGACAGAACGAGGACTATGCCGAGTTCCTTGGCCAAAGTTCCGAAGAATTCGGTGGATGGACCCGGTATTGGCTCTGCCAAATCAAAGTTGTCTGGCGTTTCCGTCTGGCAGAAGTAGAGTCCGTTGTGCAATTCTTGGAGCACGACCAATTCTGCTCCTTGCGCTGCACATTGGCGGATGTTCTTCGCTAATTTCTCTCTGTTAGCAGCCAAGTCTGAACTGTTGGCTTGTTGTACTAAACCTATTTTCACCGTAAGAAATTATTTGTTAGGATGGTTTTAGAAGGGGAACCCTCCGCTACCTCCTTGGTTGTTCAATTTAATGTCTTTAATCATCAGTTGGATGGAAGTGTTTCCGTTGAAGGTGTTCTCTTCCACCGTGTAGCAGATGTCCACAGGATTGAGTGCCTTGATGTGGGCGTTGAATTCGGATTGGCCGAAAGCGATGCCGTTCATAATGCACTCCGATTTGGAGTCGATAAGTTCCAACTTCAAGTGCTCCTGCTCTTTGCCCACCACGCGACTCGTTCCGTAGTCGAATACTCTTCGAGTAACGAAAACTGGCTTCGTGTTTTCTGGTCCGAATGGGTTGAACTGCTTGAGCAGTCGGAAGAATTTTGGGGTGATCTCCTTGAAGTCGATGATGGCATCCACGTCTATTTGAGGCTCCGTTTGGTCGGGAAGAATGTTTTCTGCCACATATTCCTCAAATCTGCGTTTGAACTCCGGCACGTTTTCTTCTTTCATGGAGAGGCCAACGGCATACATGTGTCCACCGAAGTTTTCCAAAAGGTCGCGGCAAGACTCAATGGCCTTGTAGATGTCGAATCCTTGAACGGAACGGCCAGACCCCGTGGCAAATCCGTTGGATTGGGTGAGGACGATGGTCGGTTTGTAGTAGATCTCCGTCAATCGGGAGGCTACGATGCCTATAACGCCCTTGTGCCAATTGGGGTTGTAGATGGCAATGGATTTAGAATCTGCCAAATCCTTCATGTTCTCCAATTCGGCGTAGGCCTCGTCGGTGATGCTCTTGTCCAAATCCTTGCGGGTTTGGTTATATTGGTTGATGCAGTCGCTCTTCTCTTTGGCGAAGGTGAGGTCTTTGGAAATTAGTAGTTCCACGGCCTCTTTTGCAGATTGTATGCGGCCGGATGCATTCAAGCGAGGACCGATTTTGAAGACGATGTCGCTGACCGTAATTTCCTTGTCGGCCAAACCGCACACTTCGATGATGCTCTTCAATCCGAGGCTTGGGTTGGAGTTGAGTTGCTTCAATCCATAGAATGCCAAGATGCGGTTCTCTCCGTTTATCGGAACGATGTCCGACGCGATGCTGACGGCCAAAAGGTCGAGAAGTGGAGTGAGTCGCTCGAATGGAATCTGGTTGTTGAGCGCGAAAGCCTGCATAAACTTGAATCCTACGCCGCAGCCCGAAAGATTCGGGTCGGGATAGTGCGAGTCGGATCGTTTGGAGTCGAGCACGGCCACAGCTTCGGGCAGTTTCTCGTCGGGCGTGTGATGGTCGCAGATGATGAACTCTACGCCCTTCTCCTTTGCATAGGCCACCTTCTCCACGGCTTTGATGCCGCAATCGAGGGCGATGACCAACTTGAAGTTGTGCTGCGCTGCAAAGTCTATTCCCTTGTAAGATATTCCGTATCCCTCCGTATAGCGGTCGGGAATGTAGAAGTCCACATTGGAGTAGAACTGTCTAAGAAATTTGTACACTAATGCGACGGCTGTGATGCCGTCCACATCATAATCCCCATAAATGAGGATCTTTTCCTTACGACCCATTGCGGAATTCAAACGGTCCACCGCTTTGTCCATGTCGTTCATTAGGAACGGGTCGTGAAGGTCGTCCAACTGAGGTCTGATGAATCTCTTCGCCTCGTCGAATGTTGTTATACCTCTCTGGACCAGCAACTGGCATAGAATTGGGCTGATACCCAGTTCTTCTGAAAGTTTTTCTTTCTGTTTTTCCTGTTCTGGTGACAGAGGGGCAAATACCCATCTGTTTTCCATTATATAGTTTTTTTTATATTATTTCTTTTTGAAGAAAGTGTGAATGGCCGGATCTTACAGCCTTTTACTCTCTAAATAGACTGCCAAAAGATTTCGAAAATCTTGATAGACAGTCGTTTGCTTTTGCCTTTTGTTAACTCTCTTTTCAAAAAGGGAACTCTCCCCATAATAAACATTAACGCAATGTTGTAAAGGTAGCGAAAATAAACTGCATTTTCCCCATTTTCGAGGTCAAAAATCGTCTGGTGTTCACAACTTTTATTATTTGCAGTTTATACTGGAATTTCCCTTTCTGTTTTGGGTGTTGGAGAAAGGGGCCGAAGAGTCGAATTTCCCGATGAAAACGATGTTTTTTGCAGTTTCGCGCAATGTTTGGAAGCCATTGACTTGTAAAAAAGAGGCAGGAGAAACAAAAATTAAGGAATGAAAGAAAAGTGGAGTTCAAAAAAAATTGTATTTTCGCAATTCGATTTCAGATGAAAGAAATAAGAAGAGATGCAAGGAAAGAGTATGACAAAGCAGGATGGAAGTAGCCGGATGAAGCGGATTTTGAGTTGTTGTGTCTATAAAGTGATGAAGGCGCTGAAACTCAAGTTCTGGGATTTTCTTGTTTGGCGTTCTCGTACCATAAGTGACAAGCGGTTTGTCATGATATTGAGTTTGCTGGTCGGCTTTTTCTGTGCCGTTGCCGCTCTAATTTTGGGAAACATCATCCATTTCATTCACGAATTGGTCAGGACGAGTTTTGATAGAGATGATTTGAACTACCTCTATTTGGCGACTCCTATGATCGGTATTTTGTTTGCGAGCCTCTATGTGCGATATATTGTCAAGGATGACATCAGCCATGGAGTGACGAAAATTCTTTATGCCATTTCTCAGAACAAGGCAATTATCAAAGTGCATAATATGTGGTCGTCCATAGTGGCGAGTTCGCTGACTATTGGATTCGGAGGATCCGTCGGAGCCGAGGCGCCAATTGTGTTGACGGGTTCTGCCATTGGCTCTAATTTGGGGCGTCTCTTTAATCTGCAGCGAAAGACGATGATGTTGCTCGTGGGGTGTGGTGCGGCTGGTGCCGTGGCCGGAATCTTTAAGGCTCCGTTGACAGGAGTAATCTTCACCTTGGAGGTCTTGATGCTCGATTTGAACATGTCTTCCATTGTTCCGCTGCTGATCTCTGCGGCTACGGCAGCGGTGTGTACTTTCTTCTTCACGGGGAATTCTTCGTCGATGTTTGAGTTTACGCCCGACCCGTTTCAGTTGGATAGGGTGCCATTCTACATTCTTTTGGGCGTTGTCTGCGGTTTCGTCTCGCTCTATTTTACGCGTGGAATGAGCAAATTGGAGTCTTTTTTTGCAAGTTTGGATACACCTTGGAAAAAGTTCATTGTCGGAGCAATCTTGTTGGGCGTACTAATCTTCTTCTTGCCTCCTTTGTACGGTGAAGGTTACGACACGATTTCCTATTTGTTGAACAGTCAGGTAGATATGGTCACGCAGAATAGTGTCTTCTATGATTTTAGGGATAGTTCTTTCATGTTGATGCTTTTCTTGGTTTTGGTGGTCTTCTTCAAAATATTCGCTTCTGCGGCCACGAACGGTAGTGGTGGTACGGGTGGTATCTTCGCGCCAAGTCTGTTTATGGGATGTGTCAGCGGTTATATTATGGCCTACCTTGTCAACTATTTAGGTTTCGCCAAGTTGCCGGAGAAGAACTTCGCATTGGCGGGTATGGCGGGGGTTATGTCAGGCGTGATGCATGCTCCAATGACGGGAACCTTCCTTATTGCAGAGTTGACGGGCGGTTTTGGCCTCTTCTTGAGTTTGATGATTACGGCGACGATTGCCTACATTACGATTTTGTCGTTTGAACCTCATAGTTTGTATGCCATGCGTTTGGCGAAGAAAGGTGAATTGTTGACTCACCATTCGGATAATAATGTATTGACGCTCTTGGAGTTGGAGAAGATCGTGGAGACGGATTTGAGGGAACTACGTCCTGAAAATACTTTGGGCGACGTGGTTGAAATCATCAAAACCTACAACAGAAACTTCTTCCCCGTTTTGGATAGAGAGGGCCGTATGGTCGGTATCTTGAATCTGGACGAGATTAGAAATGTGATGTTCCGCACGGAGTATTACGATGTTTATACGGTTTCAAAACTGATGAATAATGGAGAGTGTCCGCATGTGGTGAAGACGGACTCCATGGTGAAGGTAATGCAAACTTTCGAAAAGACGAAACTGTGGAATCTTCCCGTGTTTGATGAAGAGGGAAAGTATTTAGGATTTGTCTCCAAGTCTAAGATATTCAGCACTTATCGTGAAATGCTTGTGGCTCTTTCCGATGATTGATGCGGGAAGAGATTGTTTGTGGTTGTGATGAACTATGGATAGAAGAGTCGTGGACGCTTATTTCGTATTGCTTAGTTTTGTGGCTAATCTGTTCATCAAATATTTGACATATTGTTTGTGGTAGTCTGGATGCACAATCGTGTTGTCCATCGTGATGATGTCGATGTCCATCGTGACCACTTCTTTGCCTTTCTCCCTGCCGAAATCGATTTCTATTTGTTTCAGTCTGCTTTTCAAGTTCTCTTTGGATAGAGGGGCAGAGAGACAAATTCCCGAGTTGAAATAGAAAAGGCAAGAGGCGTTGCCTATGGATGCAGTCTTTATTATCTCTGTGGTCGCCACAATGGCGAATTCCGACTTTAGCAAGGCCGTGGCTTTCTTTACCAAATCTCTGCCGTTGGGCGTGTTTGAGCCCATGCAAAGACGATATGTGTGGAAGTTGTTGTCCATTTTAGCCTCCTTATTCGATGGAGATTTTTAGTTTTCCATATAGATCCATGCTGACCTTCAGACCCAATTTCGTTATGAATATGTTGTCCACGTTCAAGTCGTTGATGAATCCGTTCAGTTTCACGTTAGGGACAATTTCCATGTTGAACAATTCGGATCGGCTCATCTCTTTGACGAGGTGATATTCGTCTTTTAACGAGAAAACTAACCCTTCTTCCAATTTTCGTTTCATGCCTTTCTTGTAGAAGAGGTTGACGATTTTTGCCAATATGTTCTTCGTCTTGATTTTGTAGTCCACGTCTCTTACTCTGATAGAGAAGGTCTCAGTGTCGTAGTAAGGTACGCATTCGAGGTATATTTGTCCGTTGATGAATCCGATGACACCCAATCCGACGATGAGTTTTTCGTTCTGTCCGAATATTTCCACGCTGTCAACCACGACGCTTTTTTTGCCCTCTCCGAATGTTTGTCCGACCATTAAGCCTTGAGCCATGGAGTCGAGAAGTGTGAAGGGTATGTCGGCAAGGATGTTCATTTTGAACTGTTCGTCTGTCTTGGCGTACATGGTTAGCGGAGGGAGAGTGCTCTCCTTTTTGATGAACGAAGGGGCGTTGCCTAAATATACCTCCATTAAGCATTTGATGCCGAATGTAGAGTTGATTTTTCCTTGGTAGCCCACGATAGGCGTTGTGTATATTTGGGTAGGTGTGGTTTTGATCCAAGCCTTGTATTCTGCGGTTGAAATGTCGATCGGATCTTGCACCATGTCCCAAAGGCTTTGTGCGTATGTTCTTAAAGGCACCTGTTCGTTGATGGCTTTGTCGATGGCCAGTTGTATGTCTCGTTTGTTGTCTTTTATGATTTTGTCCACGATGAAAGTGATGCGCACGTCCACGAATCCCACTTTAAGTACGGGCTTTTTTATCCAAGAGTATTCGAGTATCTCCGTCTTGGTGATGATTTTCCAATCTTTGGAGAGATTGATGGATGTCCTGAATTTCAAGTCAATAGCACCTTCTATTTCTTTGTCGGTGTGAGTTATTCCTAAATCGAATCGTTTCTTTATCCAGAATTTGATGGGGACTTGATATTCGAGTACGTTGTTTTCGTAGTTGATTTTAAAGTCTTTGGCTTTCTCGGCCTTGACCATGAGGCTGTCGTCTTCAATATCGTTGTCTTCGTACAGAACCCCACTGAATGTTTCGTTCAATTTCCTTTCGAGAAAGGAGATGTTGATGTCGAGGGGAATGTGTAGAGTTGACGTTTTAGGGGTGTATGAAATCTCTTGGTACTCCTCTTCTGGGCGTTCTTCCGTCATGCTGTCCAGACGTTCGGAGATGGATAGGTTGTCGATGGCGTCGGATGGGAAGAAATCCTCGGCAATATCACCCTGTGCAAACCCGATTAGAGTTGTAAAGTGAAAAAGAATCAGCGTGTTGATAAAATATCTTACCATGATTTCGAAAAAATATTGTTGACAATTCAAAATTAGTCAATATTCCGCTTTTTGTTCTACAATATTTCCAATAAATCTTCTTCTGTGTGAAAGTTTTTTTGCAGTGGGGCATTGTTAATTGGTGGAAATAAGTTACTTTTGTGCCGTGGAGTGCAAATGCACTTCTTTTGAGGAGAGTGTGTACTGGGTTACCTAACTTTTTTTGTTTCTATTGATTTTAGTAATAGACAATATCTTAGATGTGTACTAGGCTGACATTCTATCAAATAATGTTGAAAAAAATGATTAATTAATATTTTATGAAAAAAGTTGTGATTTTTTTGTTCGCTTTGTTTAGCCTTTCTTCAATGGCATGGGCTCAAGAAGGAGAGGAAGTGAGCGCGCAAACGACAGAAGATTCTGAAGATTCATCTGAGCAAACAAAAGAAGGATTTAAAAGTAATTGGTTTGTAGGAGTAGGAGAAGGTGCGGTTGTAAATAAATTTAAGGATAACTGGTTTTTGGGTGTAGGTCCTGCCGTTCAATTTTTTACAGGTGCACCTGCGGCTGGAAGCATGTTTGACCATACTAACGTAGGTTTCAATCTGTTCGGTGGTAAGTGGTTTACTCCTGATTTCGGTTTTGATGCCGGTGTCAGAGGCGTGACCTTTAAGGATGCTATGGATGATCCGCAATCCTATTTGAACATAAATTTGAATTTGATGGTGAATGTTCACAATCTATTCTTGGGCTATTCAGAGTCAAGACGTTGGGAGATTTCTCCATATATTGGTCCTGCGTTGGCCATGTCAAATTTCCGTCATAATGCGCACTTTGGCTATGCATTGTCTGCAGGTCTTCACAATACGTTCAATATGAATGAGATTATCCCATACGTAGGAGATAAGGTCTTCTTGTTCTTTGATGTGAATGCATTCTGGAATGACAAGGAATTTGACCATATGGAGCCTGAAAGTGATGGATATGCAGTGGATGCCATTTACTCGCTCTCTATTGGTGCTGTCTATAGATTCCCTAAGAGGGGTTGGACTACATCGTTTATCATGTATTAATATAGTACTTGCGTATGAAGTTAAAGACGTATTTATTAATAGGCTTTTTAACCGTATTTACGACGGCTTTTTCTCAGTCTAGACTTGTTTATGTCAATGACTTGGGAGATGATTGGCGTATCGGCTTGGCTGCGGGTATTCAAAAGTTTGCCGGAACGCCCAGTGGAAGCGTAAGTTTTACAGAAACGCTTTCGCCTGCGTTGGAGTTGCATTTGAGTAAATGGTTGACTCCTGCGTATGGTCTTCGTATTGGTTATAAAGGAGCTTCTTTTAGTAATACGTATGGAAAAAGTGTGTCGTTTTTTACTCTTCACGGAGAGTGTATGTTCAACGTTCAGAATATGTTTGATGAGAACAATACCGATCGTTTTTGGAATTGTTCGCCTTACATAGGAACAGGATGGGCCGCTTCCCGTGGTGAGAATAAGAATGATGGTTGGGCATTGCATTGGGGAGTGTTTAATACGTTTCGTGTAACATCTTATTTGTCCGCCTCTGTCGAGTTTTCAAGCTTTTTGGCCGATAAGGAGTTCGACTTGAGGATAAGCGGTGACGAAGGGTTTGATAAAATGTTTGCGTTGACGTTAGGTTTGATTTATCGATTGAATCTCTCCGAATAAAATGTAAAAATAGATCATCCAGATGAATCGGAAACTTTTCGTATCGTTTTTTCTGTTAGCAAATGCTTTTTCTGCGCTTGCTGAGGAGAATACGGTCCATGTTAATAAGTTTAAAGACAATTGGTTCGTTGGGGCTGGATTTGGTGTGCAGGAGTTTATCGGAAATCCTAAATCAGATTTAAGCTTTAACGAGATGTTGACTCCATTTGTCAATGTTTATGTAGGAAAATGGTTGACTCCTAGTTCTGGTTTACGTATAGGGTACAACGGTGCTACATTCAAGAACAACGAAGGAGAGGATACGCCATATTATGACATTCATGGTGATTACATGTTGAATGTGCATAATTTGCTCTTTGGGTACAAACAGATGAGAACGTGGGAGTTGTCTCCTTATATTGGTGCTGGTTGGGCTGCTTCGCGCGGTGACTTTAAGAATGATGGATTCTCTGTGTGCTTCGGTCTATACAATACCTTCCGTTTTACGAATGCTTTGTTTGCCACCCTCGATTTGCAGGCGAATATGGCAGACAAGGAGTTTGATTTGAAGATTAGTGGCGATGAGGCTTTCGATAAGTTGTGTTCTGCTTCTGTTGGAGTGGGTTACCGCTTCAAAAAGAGGGGCTGGGACGTTTGCTCTGTCAAGAATGTGAATGTGGCTTTGCTTTCTGATGATGAGTATGAGGCTCAGTTGAAAGCCGATTCGGCATCAGTAGCCGAGAAGAAGGCGCAAGAAGAGGAGTTGGCCCGTTTGAAGTCTCAGTTGAATGAATGCGTCAAGAAGCAAAACGACTTGATGACGGAGATTAAGGAGGAAAAAGCTAAACAGGCAAATGGAATAGCCAATCTTTCTGAGATTGATAAGCGATTGACCACTAAGACGGTATTCTTTACGGCTGCTTCGACTACTGTAGCTAACAAGTACATGGTTGACATGAAGCCTCTTGTCGCTTTTGCCCAAAAGAATGGCTGTAAACTCAAGGTGACTGGCTACGCTGATAACGCAACGGGTACGTCGGAGTTTAACCGTTCTTTGAGTCAGAAACGTGCCGACGCGGTGGCTTCATTGTTGGAAAAGTTGGGAATGGCAAAATCAGACTTGATTGTGACTGCCGAAGGTGGTACTATGATAGCCAACGATATGAAGTACAATCGTAGGGTTACGGTAGAGTTGGAGAAATAATCGTCAGAGTTTTTTGCTCAAAGTTTTGTTCTGTTTGCTTTGTAAAGAGTCGTATCTCTTTGTAGATTTACACAATATAAGGGCATCTCTTTTGAGATGCTCTTTTTTTCGCTTAAAGGAAATATAGATGGATAGGTATCAAGAGGTTCTGCGTCAGTATTGGGGGTATGATGATTTTCGCCCTTTGCAGGGTGACATCATTCGGTCGGTAGGAGCGGGTGTTGACACCTTGGGCCTCATGCCTACGGGCGGAGGAAAGAGCATCACGTTTCAGGTGCCTGCCATGGCGATGGAGGGTGTCTGCATTGTGGTGACGCCTTTGATTGCCTTAATGAAAGACCAAGTGGACAATTTGCGTAATCGTGGAATAAAGGCTACCGCAGTCTATTCGGGTATGACGCGCGATGAGATTAATGTGGCGTTGGACAACTGCGTATTGGGCGGTTATAAGTTCCTTTATGTTTCGCCGGAACGTTTGGCTACGGAGGTCTTTCTCCTCAAACTGAAGCAGATGAAGGTCTGCCTCTTGGCCGTGGACGAATCACATTGTATCTCTCAATGGGGCTACGATTTCCGCCCTTCCTATCTTCAAATAGCTGAGATTCGCACTTATATTCCAGATGTGCCCGTTTTGGCGCTTACCGCTACTGCTACGCCTGAAGTGGTGGAGGATATTCAAAAGCAACTCCATTTCCGCAACGGCAAGGTTTTCAAAAAGAGTTTTGCAAGAAAGAACATTGCTTATGTGGTTCGCCATACCGAAGATAAGATGGGGTATATGTTTCGTATCTTGGAGGCTGTGCCTGGAACTTCTATTGTCTATGTCAGAAGCAGAAAGCGGACGAAGGAAGTGGCTGATCTGTTGAATGCACAAGGTGTCTCTGCCGACTATTACCACGCCGGCCTCTCCAACGAAGCGAAAGATCAGCGTCAAATGGACTGGAAGTCAGGCAAATGTCGTGTCATTGTGGCCACTAATGCCTTTGGTATGGGTATTGATAAACCTGATGTGCGGACGGTCATTCATCTGGATTTGCCGGATACGTTGGAGGCCTATTTTCAAGAGGCTGGGCGTGCGGGCCGTGACGAGAAAAAAGCCTATGCCACACTTTTGTACAATAATTCGGACAATGCCAAACTCAAGAAGCGCATTGCTGACGGATTTCCAGAAAAAGCATTTATCGAGCGTGTCTATAACTCTTTGTGCAACTTTTTTGAGGTGGGCGAAGGGTATGGTCAAGATATGATGTTCGATTTCAGTTTGGGCGAGTTCTGCTCTGTCTATAAATTTCCGATTTTGCCTACGTTCAGCGCCTTGAAAATTTTGCAGCAGGCTGGCTATCTGGAACTTACGGACGACGAAGAGCATAAATCGCGCGTGATGTTCATCGTTAATCGAGATGAACTCTATAATCTTCAGACCGATAGCCCATTTCATGAGGAGTTGATGAAGATACTCTTGCGTTCCTATACGGGGTTGTTTACGGAGTACGCTTTTATAGATGAGGCACTGTTGGCCAAGCGTTTGAATGCGACAAGGGACGAAGTATATAAAGGGCTGGTTTATTTGTCGAAATGGCGTGTCATCAATTATGTGCCGGGCAAAAAAACACCAGTGATTGTCTTCTCGCAAGGTAGGGTGGATTTGAGCCGATTGCGAATAACGAAGTCTGTATATGAAGACCGCAAGCAAAAGTTTGAAAAGCGTATAGATTGGGTGTTGTCTTATGCGCAATCGATGGATCGATGCCGAAGTCGTATGCTTCTGCACTATTTCGGGGAGGAAAATGCCGAGCCGTGTGGTTGTTGCGATTACTGTTTGGCGAAGAAGGAGCGCTCGTTGACGAATGTCGATTTTGGAGAAATCCGTGCGTCGGTGCTTGCCCTTTTGCAGGATGGCCCCGTTTCTTTGCCGTCTGTCCTTACCTACCTCGGGTATCCCGAAGAGAAAGTGCTTGAAGTTTTGCGTATGGTGCAGGATGCGGGAGACGTAAAGACGACGGAAGATGGCAAGTTGGCTTTGCCGTGAACGGTGCGGCGAATAGAGCCCTCTTATTTTATGTATTGTTTTAATTTCTCCCAATCTTTTTCCTCCATTCCAAGAATGGCCTTTACCTCCTCTTTTTCGAGGCGACCTCTTTTTTCTCGTTCTTTTATCAACGAAGTCACCCCTTTTTTGGGGAAATAAGGATGATAGAATCCGTAAGTGAAACTTGGGTCGTTGAGGTCTATCACTTTTATCTTTTGGGCGTCAACATGAAGTTGCGGACGTATGCTTTCGTATAGTTCAGGACGAATGCCATAAACCTCCTTTATCTGTTCAACGGTGTAGAATCCGCCTAATTTCTCCCTGAATTTTACGATGCGTGCAGAGTAGGCACTTCCGATGCCTTTCAGTTTTTTGAAATCGGATGTATCAGCAGAGTTAATCTCTAACTGGATGGTGGCTTGGGGCTTGGACGGGCGTTTCTCCCTTGTGTGAACCTCGTTGCCCCTTTCTTGAACAATGAAGTTTTCCTTCTTTTCTATGAATTCCTTTTCTTTGCCTTTCCCATCAAAAGGTTGCGGTCGCTTTTCTACTTCTTGTAAACTGGCCTTGAAGAGGGCAACTTCCTTTTCTAACTGGATCTTTTCTTCGTCGTTTGGCGAGTCGAAATGTTGGATTTGGGCACTGATTACTAATGATATGCCCACTAACGCCAAGAGTAGGCAAAGGCCGTTTTTTTCGCCCTTTGTAAAAAAGAGAAAATCTTTCATGCTGTCAAACTTTTTTTCGACAACCTATTTTCAAAGGGTTTCTGCAAACAAAACCGTCTCAAAAAATGTCGTCGTTATTTTTTTTTTTTTGCAAATATAAAAAAATTCAGAATTACTTGATGCCTTGTCCGAGTGAAAAATGGCATACCGAATGAAAAAAGATTTATCTTTGCGAAAAAAAAGTGCAGATGGCGTCAAAACGTGTGGTGTTGGGTATGAGTGGCGGAACAGATAGTTCTGTTTCCGTACTGTTGCTGCAAGATGCAGGATATGAAGTGGTAGGAGTGACATTCCGTTTCGGAGAAGAGATGGATGAGGAAGCACTGTCGGAGGTGAAGGATTTGGCCCAGCGAATGGGAATAGAACATCATATCATTGATGCGCGCGAGGAATTTCAACGTACGGTTGTGGACTATTTCGTAAATGAATATATGGCAGGTCGCACGCCTGTGCCATGTCTGGTCTGCAACAATCGGATGAAATGGCGATTGTTGGAGCAAAAGGCTAACGAGTTAGGGATAACGTGGAGTTCTACAGGTCATTATGCTCAAATTCAGGAGGTGGATGGAATTCGTTATGTGGTAAAGGGAGTAGATGAGATGAAAGATCAATCCTTTTTCCTTTGGGGGTTGAGTCAGTCGGTGCTTTCAAAGATTGTTCTTCCTTTGGGCCAGTACGAGAAGTCGCAAATACGGAAGATCGCTGCCGATAGAGGGTATCTCAAGGTGGCAACCCGACGCGACAGTATGGGCGTCTGCTTTTGTCCGGGTGATTATCGGACATTCTTGAAGAATCATATAAGCATTGGGTCGGAAGCGATTCGTCCGGGTGATTTCGTAGATGAGCATGGCACTTATTTGGGGCGCCACAACGGATATCCTTTCTATACGGTAGGGCAGCGAAGGGGGCTGGGCGTTCAGGCACGGACGCCTCTTTATGTGAAATCCGTTTTCCCCGAAAACAATCAAGTTGTTCTTTCTTCGGCGCAAGGGCTGCAATGTGACACAATAGAGTTGCGCGATTGGAATGTGCCCTCGATGAAAGATTTACAGACGAAAGTGACCGTCCGTTATCGTTATGAAAGATCGTATGTTAAAGCGAAGGTGGAGATGCTGCCGAATGGAAATCTTATTGTCCGTTTTGATTCTTCCGTTATGGGCGTGGCACCAGGGCAAGCCGCTTGCTTTTATGACGGTGATAGAGTTGTCGGGGGTGGAATCATTGTATAGAAGAGGCGCAAATTGTCGTTTTTTGTAAAAAATCAACTTGGACAAAATCCATTGCTGCTTTTCAATTGCATAAACCAACAAGAATTGATATTTTTGTACTTTATTAGTGATTAGGGCTTTCCGTGAGAAATGGAAGGCCAATGTGAAATCGGAGGTTAGTGATGCCTCCTTGTTAAGAAGAAAAGGTGAATAAATTTGTTTCATATTTAGTCTTTTTCGCCATGTTGGCGTTTATGTCGCAGTCGTGTGCCAATATGGGTTCAGGACCGTCGGGTGGTTATGCGGACAGTATTCCGCCTTCAATGTTGGAGTCCAATCCTAAATACGGTGCCGTGAATTTTTCGGGCAATAAGGTGACGCTCACTTTTGATGAGTATATCACGCTCTCGAATGCGGCTAAGAAGGTCGTCGTATCGCCAACGCAGACCATCCCTCCGATTGTGAAGGGCATAGGAAAGAAGGTGACGGTGGAATTGAAGGATTCCATGATTCCGAACACTACTTATTCGATTAATTTTGGTAATGCGATAGTTGACAACAACGAATCGAATCCAATCGAAGACTTTTATTTCAGTTTCTCTACGGGATCGGTGTTGGATACGATGTCTATCTACGGTACCGTTTTGGATGCCCGCACGTTGGCTCCGATGAAGGAGGTTTATGTAGGCGTCTATTCCAATCTTTCGGATACGATTTTCGGGAAAGAGAAGATGGAGCGCATTGCATTGACCGATGCCGATGGTAAGTTTGCCATGTACAATCTGCAGGCAAAGCCTTATCGCCTTTATGCTTTGGCAGACGCAAATGCGAACAGTTACTTTGACGTGCCAACGGAGGCCATTGCCTTTCAAATGGAGTCTTTGCAGCCGGCCATGTCGGAGAAGGTCGTTGTTGACACCTTTTATACCGATTCTATGACAATTTCAAAAATAGAAAATCGTGTCTGCCGTCGTTATTATCCGGACTCAATCGTTTTGATGATGTTCAACGAGGAGGTGAAGCAGCAACTCTTTGTAAAGCACGAACGCAAGGAGGCGGATAAGTTGCATGTCTATTTCAAGAATTACAACAAACTGATGCCTACGCTGAATCCTCTTAACTTCTCGACCAAGGATTGGTCGGTGGTGGAGCCATCGGTTACCAAGGATACGATTCTCTATTGGGTGAAGGATACCCTGTTGGCTAAGATGGATACATTGCTCTTTACGATGGATTATCAAAAGTTCGATTCGTTGGGCGAGTTGGTTCCTGCCCAGGATACATTGGCCTTTACATACATTAACCCTGCAAAGAAGACTACAAGACGTAGGAAAAAGCAGGAGGCACGGACGTTCCTTGCTGTAGAGAGTTTCGTTTCCCTCTTGGAATGGAACGAGGCCCCTATATTAAGGTGGGTTAAGCCAGTAGAATCGTTTGGAAACGGACAATTCAAAATTCAAGAGAAGCAAGATACGATATGGGTGGATGTGGAGGCTTCCGTGTCGCCTGTCGAGAACTCGGGTAATCGTGCGTTTAAGTTCGACATGAAAATAGATCCGGAGAAACGCTATCGCTTGCTTATCGATTCGGCTATGGTTAACTCCGCCAGCGGTTTGCATAATGACAAGGAGGAGTGGCCTTTTAGAAGAAAAGGGGATGATGACTATGTGAAGTTGGTGCTTCATACGAAGAATGCCCCAGCCAATGCGGTGGTAGAGGCTACGGTAAGAAACAATACGAAGCAGACGGTGAAGTTGAATGCCAATGGTGATGCTGTATTTGAGAAGTTGTCGCCTGCCACTTACATTGTGCGTATGTTTGAAGACCGCAACGGTGATGGTAAGTGGACCACCGGAAATTATGCAGAGAAGCGTGTGCCTGAACAGGTTTACTATTATAGTAAGCCACTCGTTTTGAAGCAAGGTTGGGATCAAGAGGAGGATTGGGATGTGACGGAGAAGCCGTTTACAGAGCAAGCGCCTAAGGTTGAGAAAAAGAAGAAACGTTGATGCTTATGACGACACTTCTTCCGTTGTCCTATTTAGGTCCTGTCAGTTATTACGACGCGATGCTCCAGTCGGAGAGCGTGTTGTTGGAGCAGTATGAGCACTATGTGAAGCAGACGTACCGTACTCGTTGTAAAATAGCGACGGGCAACGGGATTATGGATTTGACAGTGCCTGTCGATAAGCCATCCAGCAAGTGTGCGATGAAGGATTTGCGCATAGCCTACAAAGAAAATTGGCAGCAGATCCATTGGCGGGCGTTGGAGTCGGCCTATCGCAACTCACCCTTCTTTGATTATTATCGAGACGATTTCGAACCCTTTTATACAAAGCAGACAGAATTTTTGTTGGATTTGAATCTTGGGCTGCACGAAGTGGTGGCTTCCCTTATCGGCAAGTTGCCGAAGGTGACGTTGACGCAAGCCTATGAAAGCGAATGTGCGGAGAATGTGGTCGATTTGCGTAATGCCTTTTCTCCCAAAGCCGTTTCTTCCTATCAGGGGAAGCCTTACTATCAGGTCTTTGACCAGAAGTTCGGGTTTCAAAATGATTTGAGCATTGTCGATTTGTTGTTCAATATGGGCCCAGAATCAATTCTTGTGCTACGTCCGTAGTAGGGGCATATAAGGCGTTGCTTGTTTCAGAGACGTGTGATTTTGCATTCAAAAGGATATAGACGGGAGAATCCTTAATTGGAGTCCTCCCGTCTTTTTTTATGACCTATATATTGTCGTAAATAAGCAATCTTTATTTCATTGAGTCAATATAATCCCTGATTCCTTGCATAAAATCTTCTCTACTATTGCCGTCGAAATCAATAATATTGTCGATGTACCAATCTCCTCTTTCGAATGCCATTTCCAAAATGCGAGAATGCTTAGTCCCGAAGTTATAGAGGTCGAGGGAGACGGTAGCCTTGCCATCTTTCACTTCAGTCACCTTGATATTTTCAAATTTCAAATCCTTGAAATCTTGGCAATAACACCAGTAGTCGTAGTCTAAAAAAGCCATCTCTTCGTTACTGCTGGACTCCGCCAACGCGAACTCTTTCATGGATTCGTTCCATTTCGTAGTGCAATACAATGAATCAAAGTTCTTGCTATTATAAGCCTCTCTATTATAAGTGGTCACAACATCAGAATAGATGGCCTCAACGCGCTTTTCTATCATCTCAGAGACATTCTCTTTGGCATCCTTCTGTGACGAATTGCAAGAAATCATGGCACCCATCAAGACAAGATGGAGAGCAGTTTTTGGTGTAAACATTATTTATCTATTTATCAATTATTGTTTTCGCTGAAAAATGGAGAATTTAAAGGCATCCTCTTTTTTTGATATTCTCGTTGTAAAATTACGAATTATATCGAGCAATTTTACTCGTTTTTATAAAAAACTTGTACGATAATTGCCTATAAATCAACATAGGGCAGTGTTGTGACATTTTAGAATGCGGATGATAGTTAAAGTCTGAATAATTAGTAAATTAGGGCCATAAAAACAATAAATATGAATACAATATCTAAAGCATTAGTTATGGCATTTCTTCTGGCGGGATGTGCAAACAATCAGTCGTCCAACCATAGTTGCGAGGCGGAGAAGGAATGTGAATGAGAGCGAAGCACAGGCATCTAATGAGTAACGAGGTGAGGCATAAGTGCATAAAAAAAGGTGTACTCCGAGATAGAGTACACCTTGCTTTTGTTTACTATAGTCTTTATTCCATGGCCATGAGCCCTTCATAATATTTTTTTACCTTTTGGACGTATTCCCAATTTATTAAACTATCTAATTTCACATTAAAAAGTTTGGAGTAATCTTGGTCATATTCATTTTCATGAATGCTATGCCACTCTTTTGTGCTATGGTTTAAAACAAAAATTTCCGCCCAGGGAAACTTTGCTTTATACTCGTCGATGCACTCTTGAATGACATTTTTTACCATTCTCTGCTCTGTTATCTCTATAATCAATACAGGAGTCAACTTCTGCTTGTTCTTTCCGTCAAAAATCACGACATCGGGGGTTTTCGAATTTCGATCCAACTCAACGGGTTCCTCTGTGTTTATTAGCCATCTCTTATTAGTCACCGTTAATCCTAATTGTGCCGATAAGATATGCCTGATTGTTGCGTGAGGCTGATTCGCTCTTGGTCTCATTTCAACCCCATCGTAAACATCTAAAATTCCCATACTCTTAAATTTTAATTGTTAGTACTCGTAAATATATATTATTTTTGTTTTTCTTCAAAATTCAACACCCCTTGTTCGGGTTCTTTCGGAAAGATCATTTTCAATTCTTCCTCGCTGAGGTAGTCTTCTGCTTTGAATACGAAGGCACGCCCACGAAACTTTTCCCATACCACATCGGACATTTTACAAAGTGATAATGTGACGTATGATGTGATTGCATTGTGATTTCGACTGTACATGCATAAAAAAAGAGGGAACTCAGTGAGCCCCTCTTATAATCTAATGTTGTTCGTTATTCAAAAAATGCACTATGTGCCTTTTTTAATTTTTTCCATGGAATAGCATCGTCTATACATCCATTTATAAATTTACAGTAGTAACTTTCAAACTCATTGTCGTGAATGCTCGTCCACTCTGTTTTGGTGTAGTTCAGAACAAAAATTTCGGCATTTGGAAACAACGGGAGGTACTCTTCTTTACATTTTTGAATTATTTGCTTTACCATTTTTTGGTTTGTTATTTCTATAATTACGCATGGTGTAGAATCATCATCTACTATTGAAACATCTGGTGTTTTCCCATTCCTATCTTTAGTTACAGGATTTTCGGGGGTACACCAATAATCATCCTTCCCTTGTATTTCCAATTTTTCAACAAACCAAGTTGTTATATAAGCTGCTATTTTAGAATGTATTTCATAAGGTTTTGGACTCATTCCAACACCATCACATAAATCTAGTAAACTCATATTCTCAATCATTTTAATTGTTAGTACACGTATTAATTGTTAGTACTCGTAAATATATATTATTCTTGTTTTTCTTCAAAATTCAACACCCCTTGTTTGGGTTCTTTCGGAAAGATCATTTTCAATTCTTCCTCGCTGAGGTAGTCTTCTGCTTTGAATACGAAGGCACGCCCACGAAACTTTTCCCATACCACATCGGACATGGAAGCGTCCAGTGTGTATTGGTAGCGGGGCAACGAGTAACGCACTGGCGACGGGTTGCCGTTGCTCGCCCTGGTAACGTCCGCCTTCATGTGCTGCATGATCACCTGCCTGATTTGGTTCTCGTACTTCTTCAGACCGGCAACACGTTCGCAGAGCGCAAGCCTACCCGCGAGGAGTACAAGGAGTTGCTTGACGGTTGTGATTGGAAAATGTCAAACGAAGGGGCAGTAAGATGTGCCATTGGCGTTTCCAAGAAGAATGGACAAGAAATTCTCTTCCCATGTACAGGATATCGAACGGACATGAACATCGAGAATATTTTGCCCAAGGACAAGAGCAATGGCGAAAACAATGAAAGTGCAGCAGAAGGCTATTATTGGTCCTCTTCTTTAGATGAGTTCCAATTTTTCGGAACGTATGTCCGCATCTCTTGTTCGGAGATAAGTGGCATCCATCGGGATAATGGATTTCTCGTCAGACCTGTCGCTTCAAAATGATAGGAATTTTAGTGCCGTCTGAAATCCTCGTTCCAGTTTGTTGGTACGCAAAAAAATAATACCTTTGTCTATAGTTAATTGTTTACTAATATGGAAAGCGAATATAATTTTGATGATATACGTCCGTACAGAGATTCGGAGTTGCACGAAGGAATGAAGCGTGCCGTTGTAATACCAGAGTTGGACAAGGTGTTGGCCTATCTCTTCCCTGACAAAAATTTGGACGAGTTCAAGCAGTACCTTCTTTCGATGAAGACGGTTCACGAATTTCAAGAGAAGGTGATTGCGAAGTTCTTGTTGGATTTGGCGGCAAAAACTGCCAACGGGATGGATATTAATGGTTTGGATGATTTGGATAAGGAGAAATCTTACCTATATATTTCCAACCACCGTGACATCGTGCTTGATGCAGCCTTCTTGGATACATTGATGATTGGACATGGTATGTATGCGGCTGAAAACGCAATTGGAGACAACCTTTGTTCTCGTTCGTGGATTGCTGAGATGATGAAGATGAACCGAAACTTCATTGTTAAGCGTAGTGGTACGAAGCGTGAGATTTTTGATGCGTCAAAGAAGTTGTCGGCCTACATCCGCCAAAACATTGAAAATAATAGCAGTTCCATCTGGATTGCGCAACGTGAGGGTAGAGCGAAAGACTCTAATGACCGTACGCAGGAGAGCCTCTTGAAGATGTTGAGCATGAGTGCAGGCAAGGACCTCCGACAGAGTTTCATCGACTTGAACATTACGCCTGTCAGCATCAGTTATGAGTATGACGCTTGCGACTTCCTTAAGGCGAAAGAATTCCAACAGAAGAGGGATGACGCTGAGTTCAAGAAGGCGGCGGACGACGACGTTTTGAGTATGCAGACGGGTATGATGGGCTACAAAGGTCATATCCACTATGAGGTTTGTGAACCTATCTCCAAGCAGTTGGAGGCGATGGTTGCGCCAGACGCCGATCGTCAGACGGTGATTGAGGCCGTAGCCGCTTTGGTGGATAAAGCCATTCATTCTCACTATAGGTTATACCCTGGAAATTATGTGGCGTATGACGAGTTGGAAGGCACGAGTCGTTTTGCCGGCGAGAAGTACACGGACGAGCAGAAGGCTACTTTCGACGCCTATATCGCAAAGCAGATTGCCAAGATTGATTTGCCGAACAAGGACGAAGCCTTCTTGCGAGAGAGACTTTTGACGATGTATTCCAATCCGTTGAAAAATTATATGAAAGCGATAGAAGCATAAATGGAAAAAGAAGTTCGCACCAGCATCAAGTTCTGGGCGCAGGACGATAGGCCGCGCGAGAAGTTGATGATGAAGGGGCGCGAATCACTTTCGAATGCGGAATTACTTGCTGTTTTGTTAGGCTCTGGAAATAAGGATGAAAGTGCGGTGGAACTATCTCAGCGCATCTTGCAGTCTGTCGATAATAGTCTGAACAAACTGGGAAGATGCTCTGTTTCGGATTTGGTTTCCTCCTTTCGAGGCATTGGCGAGGCCAAGGCCATTACAATCATAGCAGCGTTGGAGTTGGGGCGTAGGCGAAAAGCCGAACCCTCCTCTGAACGCGTAATCATTTCGTCGAGTGACGCCATTTTCCAAGAAATGCAAGGCTTGGCAGATTTGGACCATGAAGAACTTTGGATCCTTATGTTGGACAAGTCGTTGGCTATTCAGCGCAAGTGGCGGGCATTCATAGGCGGCGTGGATGTGTCAATCTTCGATATACGTTTAGTTATGAAGGAGTTGATAACCTCTTTGACAACGGCGGTCGTCATGGTACACAACCATCCGTCGGGCAGGAAAAGTCCAAGTGCCCAGGACGAAAGTATCACTAAAAAATTAAAGTCCGCTTGTGAACTGTTCAACATCAGGTTGATCGATCATGTGATAATCGCAGGTGATAGTTACTACAGTTTTATGCAAAGCGGTAAATTATAGAAGCCCCCTTTATCTTGTTATGGTGTTGTTTTATTCGGAACGGCGTTCCTCTCGGTTAGACTATATATGTAACCAAATCCTTGGACGTGTTATCGGCTACGAGTATCGTATGACGGACAACGAAAATGAATTGTTGTCATTTGACGGACCTTCAATCTGTTATGCCAAAGATTATAAGGGGAAAGGGTTGCATATTGTGCCTTGCGGCCTGCTTTTTGAGGAGACGTTGACCCCACAGCGGTTAGAGGTTTCCGAATGGCAATCTATGCCTATCTTTTATCGGACGGAGGGCACCGATATCCCGTTCGATATCTTCGCGGCATCGTTCTATCTGATAACGCGTTATGAAGAGTATTTGGATGCCGATCCCGATAAACACGGCCGATTTAAGGCTGAAAATTCATTGGCGTATCAAAACGGTTTTCTGGAGCGCCCTCTTGTTGATGAATGGGCGTTGGCATTGCGTTCCGTGATGCAGTCGAAATATGGGGTAGAGCCGGGAAATGCACCCTCCTTCCGTTTCGAGCCGACGATTGATGTGGACCATGCGTTTGCTTTTCGTCATAAAGGACCTATTGTCAACGGCAAAAAGATCTTGGAAGCATTGTTGGACAAGGATTTCAAGAGGGTGGGGAATATTCTGAAAGTGCTGTTTCGTTTGAAACGAGATCCGTTCTTCAATTTTGAAAAACTGTGTGAAATTCACGCACCCTTTGGGCGGGATGCTCATCTATTTTTCCATTGTGGGGGTAGGGGCAAGTATGACAAGCGCACGTTTTTTCCAAGTTGGCGTTATTTCTTGGCGAAGCGGAAATCCGATCGTTTCATAACTGCGGGTTTGCACCCTTCTTATCGGGCGGCAAGCACCCCTTGGCTATTTCGGTTGGAGCGCAACGTGATGGCGTGTGCCGTTAAGCACAGTGTCGATAGTTGCCGTTTCCATTACCTGAAGTGTACGTTCCCTGATAGTTACGATATGTTGGCGCAAGCCGGTTTTAAGGACGATTGGTCGATGATTTATTCCAACGATCCGGGCTTTCGGGCAAGCACCTCGTTCCCATTCTATTTTTACAATTTGAAGAAAGAGAAGGCCTATGCGTTGCTCATACATCCGACGGCAGTGATGGACAAGACGCTCCATTCCAATAAAGGCATGAGCGTAGATGAAGCATACGATTATATCATGGCGTTGGCCCAGAAGGTGGAGGCTGTGAATGGTCATTTCGTCACGCTATTCCATAACGACCATTTGACGGATGCTTTTGAAGAGTGGCGAGGGTGGGAACCCCTTTATCGAAGAATAATCAATCATTTTCCCGTAGAGACGTCCCATCGGGGCGTTTTACCATCCCCATGAGACGTCTTCCCATATCAAAATTCGAAAGCCAACGGCAATAAGTCGGCCGCACTCTTGATGTGGATGATCTCCTCGGTTCCGTATAGATATATTTCCATGGGAGCCTTTTGTCTTTGTTCGGTTTCGCAGAGCACTTGGCGGCAAGCGCCACAGGGTGTGATGGACTTCTCCGTGAATTTTCCGCCCGTTTGGGCAGCGATGGCGAGAATCTGGAGGGCGTTGTTCGGATAGTTGGCGTTGGCAGCAAATACCGTGACACGTTCGGCGCACAGTCCGCTTGGGTAGGCAATGTTCTCTTGGTTGTTGCCTTTTAAGATTAATCCGTTGTCGAGCAAAGCGGCGGCACCCACCTGAAATTTGGAGTAGGGGGCATAAGAGTTTTCCGTGGCTTTTTTTGCCTCGTCGATTACCTTTTTTACCCTTTCGCTCAATTCGCTTTCTTTTAAAATTTCAATTTCTATTGAACATATTCTGTTTTCCATGGTATTGCTTTTTTAGGTTGTAGAGTTTCTTCGAACCCTGTTATACAAAGATAATTATCTCGATGAAATGGGAAAGAATTTGACCTTGTTTTTTTGTTGAGGAATAGAAATGACGAAACAAATCTTTAGGATGAGGGGGAAAGAGAACTTCCGTGCTTGTAAAAACAAAAAAAATCTATAACTTTACACTGATTGTCAACGTAATTTGTTGGATAACTGTTCATTTGACTCGTCATAAGAGTTCGTCGATTTTCAATTCTTTGTTTTTCGAACCCTTGAAGTTTCGAATCTAATTATCAAACTATAAATATTTTAAGTATCTCCAAATAGAAGAGTTATGACACAAGAAGAAAAGAATAAATATTACAATGAATTATCGAGCAAGTATCTGAATCGATTGAATTCTGTCGATGTCCCTACGGAAATGTCGGATCTCTTAATCCAAGATCTGTTGGTTTTGAAGAGTAGGGCAATGTGGGCATTGGAAAAAGAGATTTTCGTATTTGACGAAAATTCAAAGCGCACGTTCAATGAACGTATCTCGGAGATGAAGGCGTTGGCTATATCCAAAGTTAAAACATTGGAGAAACTATTTGTCCTATATGATAATGTGACGAAACTCCCGTTCATCGACGATTATGACCGCATCAATATTTTCTCGACGAAGGAGTATGCCGATGAAGCGTTGGATTATTATCTTCAGCAATATAGGAATTGGCGTGTGGAGGAGATAAGCAAGGACGGAATCAATGCCTTTTTGCAGACTGTTTTCTTCCTATATGGCGCCCAGGCCGTTGTTGTGGATAATGGGCAGCAGTACGACACCTTTTTTGCCTCGGAGATGGTGGAACAGCCCTCGTCTGCAACATTTTCCAATCCGGAATATATGTTAGCCCTGATTAAATTCCAACAGGAGTATCATTGGCGGATGAATTATGAAAGGAAGATGGAGAAGTTGCGTAGTTTTGAAACTGCCATGATCAATGGATTCTGCAAGTCAACGTTCCTTCTGCCCGTAAAAGATGGGGAGATTCAGATGTTAGAAAAGGAATCTGCCCTTCGATTCTATTCTGTCTTCACAGATAAAGTCGAAATGGAGAAAGTCTATAAAAGGTCAGATGGGTATGAGACTTTCGAAATCTCTGCCCGGAAGTTGGCTGATGCACCTGTCGATTGCGTGATAAATGTAGGTTCGATTGCATTCCAGATGAGCCGAGAGATGGTAAAACAGATGTTTGCCATATACGAAAAAGGGAAATAGTGCATAGGCATTGATATCGGACGGGTTTAGCACTCTTTTTATAGAGCAAACAAGAGGAATTCAGATTTTTTGTTTATATTTGTCTTATCGGGTAAATTTCAATTCTTCGTTTTTAGCGATGAAAGATTGAAAATAGGCGAATAGAATTTAAGGTATTATGAATGAGGCGTTTGTAGAAATGCCTGCAAGAGTAGAAAGTAAAGGACTTCATAAAGTATGAAGAGGCATGGTTTTTCATTTTTGATGTTATTTTTCGTTTCCCAAGCCCTTTTTGCGCAAGACAAGCAAAGTCAGGTCACGTTGGACTATATCAAGCAGTATAAGTCTATTGCGGTGGAGGAGATGAAGAAGCATAAGATTCCAGCAAGTATCACCTTGGCCCAAGGTATCTTGGAGTCTGGTTCTGGTCAAAGTGAATTGGCAAATAAGAGTAACAATCACTTCGGAATCAAGTGTCATGATTGGCAAGGAGAGAAGGTGTATCACGACGATGATATAAAGAACGACTGTTTTAGGAAATATCCGAAACCGGAAGACTCTTTTGAAGATCATTCCATCTTCTTGCAGCGTCCGCGCTATACCATGTTGTTCGATTTGGATATTATGGACTACGAAGGATGGGCAAAGGGCTTGAAGTCTTGCGGATATGCCACTTCTCCGACATACGCAGAACGGTTGATCGCTGTTATTGAACGCTATAAGTTGTATGAATTCGATGCTGTGGACAGCGGCAAGAAGAAGCAAAAGGAGGAGATCGACAATAAGGAGGGAGCCCAAGAAACGATTGCCGACAACTATTTGAAAGAGAGTTCGGTGGGTCATATTCCGGTATTGTCCAAGCACGAAGTTACAAAGCAGAACGGTCGCAAGGCAGTTGTTGCATGCGAAGGTGACACGTATGAGTCAATCGCCAAGGAGTTTGGCTTGCGCAAGTGGGAGATTCGTTGGTACAATAAGGTGAAGAAAGGTGCTACCCCAGAGGCTGGTCAAGTGGTCTATATCCGTATGTGGTAGTGACTTCGAATTGATGAGGATATTATAAATAATGGAGGAGCGAGTATGGAGATGTATGTTATATGGCTTATCATAGCCGTCGTTTTCACGGTGCTGGAGATTTGTACAACCGGATTTGCAGTTTTGTGTTTTGGCATAGGTGCAGTGTTTGCCGCCGTTGCTTCGTCTTTCTCTGGCTTGACAGGGCAGATGGTCGCCTTTGTCATTGGTTCGGCGTTGAGTTTTGTTTTGGTCAGACCGTTCGTATTGCGTTTCTTGACGAAGCGACAAGCAGAGGTGAAGACTAACGCAGATGCTTTGGTAGGTAAAAGGGCCATTGTGTCGGAGACGATCGATGTCGTCGAGCATTCGGGTCGCGTGGCGATAGATGGCGACGATTGGAAGGCTGTTTCCGAGGATGGAAGCCGCATAGAGAAAGGTCAAACCGTGGAAGTGGTTAGCCGAGATAGTATAGTATTAACTGTCAGAAAGTGAGTAGGATGGCCGTAAGGTCTCTTGGAAATAATACAAAGACACTTAAACAAATTCAGAAGACATGATTTATGTATTGCTTGCCGTAGTGGCATTGGTTGTGATTTATGTATTGAGAGGCTTTAAGATAGTTTCTCAATCGGAAACGATGATTGTGGAGAGGCTCGGTCGCTATGACCGTACTTTGCCCGCAGGTATTAACATTATTCTCCCAATCTTGGAGAGTCCGAAGCAGACGATTACTCGTTCGGTGAATGGATATTTGAAGATGAGTTCTCGCATTGATTTGCGTGAGCAGGTTTATGATTTTGACAAGCAGAGTGTGATTACGAAGGATAATGTAATGACGGAGATTAACGCATTGCTTTACTTCCAAATCGTTGACCCAGTGAAGTCTGTTTACGAAATCAAGGATTTGCCTACGGCTATCGAGAAGTTGACGCAGACAACATTGCGTAATGTGGTAGGAGAGATGGAGTTGGACGAGACGTTGACCTCTCGTGATACCATTAACTCTAAGCTTCGTGCGGTATTGGACGACGCTACCAACAAGTGGGGTGTCAAGGTGAACCGTGTAGAGTTGCAAGACATTACCCCTCCAGAGAGCATACGTTTTGCGATGGAGAAGCAGATGCAGGCAGAGCGTGACCGTCGTGCTGAAATCTTGAAGGCAGAGGGAGAGAAGCAGTCAGCTATCTTGAAGTCAGAGGGAGAGAAGTCGGCAGAGATTAATGCTGCAGAGGCAGAGCGTCAAGCCAAGATTTTGACGGCTCAAGGAGAGGCGGAAGCCAAGGTGCTTCAAGCAGAGGCAGAGGCAAAGGCATTGAAGATGATTGCCGATGCTGTTGCATCAAAGGGTGGCGACCCTGCTAACTATATGTTGGCCGTTAAGTATATTGATGGCTTGAAGGAGATGGTCAGCGGAAAGAACAACAAGACCGTTTATTTGCCATACGAGGCAACAGGTATGTTGGGCTCTTTGGGCGGTATCAAAGATTTGTTCAATTCGCAAAAATAAGTAGAGACGGTGTGCGCACGTTTTTTTTTGTAGAGACGGTGTGCACACCGTCTCTACGGAATTTTAATCAGTTAGCCAAAAAGGGGCATGTCATCATTGACATGCCCCCTTTTGTGTTATGGATATATCCTTCAAAATCAAATGCCTGCGATGGCTTTGATGTCTGCAATGATGGCATTGGCCAATTTGTCGGCCTCGGCTTTATTGGATGCCTCAGAGTAGATGCGGATGATAGGCTCTGTGTTTGACTTTCTCAAGTGGACCCATCTGTCGGCGAAGTCGATCTTCACACCGTCGATGTCGTTGATCTCTTCGTTCTTGTACTTCTCCTTCATCTTCGCCAAGATGGAGTCAACGTTGATTTCTGGCGTAAGTTGGATCTTGTTCTTTGAGATATAGTATTCAGGGAAGGATTTGCGAAGGTCTGATACCTTTTGACCCTTCTTTGCCAATAAAGAGAGGAAGAGCGCGATGCCCACGAGTGCGTCACGGCCGTAGTGAGACTCTGGGTAGATGACTCCACCATTACCTTCTCCACCGATTACGGCGTTTGTCTCCTTCATCTTCGTTACGACGTTTACCTCACCTACGGCAGCCGCGTTATATACGCCTCCGTGTGAACGAGTCACATCACGAAGGGCACGTGTCGAACTCAGGTTGGAAACCGTGTTGCCTGGCGTCTTTGATAGGATGTAGTCGGCTACGGAAACCAATGTGTACTCTTCGCCGAACATATCGCCATTCTCGCAAATCATGGCCAAACGGTCAACGTCAGGGTCAACCACGAAGCCGACATCCGCCTTCTCCCTCTTGATGAGATCGGAGATTTCCGTCAAGTGCTCAGGAAGAGGCTCCGGGTTGTGGGCGAAGTGGCCTGTAGGCTCGCAGTTTAGTTTGATTACGTTCTTCACACCCAAGCGTTCCAACAATTCAGGGAGAACGAGTCCTCCGACTGAATTTACGCAGTCGATGGCCACTTTGAAGTTCGCCTTCTTGATGGCTTCTACGTCAACGAGTTTCAAGTTCAAGACGTCGTTGATGTGGATTTGGTTGTAGTCGTTGCGACGAGTTACCTTGCCAAGGTTGTCCACCTCTGCAAAAGTGAAGTCTTCCTTCTCGGCGATGGCAAGCACTTCCTTGCCCTCCTTGTCGTTCAAGAATTCTCCCTTTTCGTTGAGGAGTTTCAATGCGTTCCATTGCTTAGGGTTGTGGCTGGCGGTCAAGATGAGACCACCGTTGGCCTTCTCTTTCTGCACGGCCACCTCTGTTGTTGGGGTTGAGGCTAAACCGATGTTGACAACGTCCATACCGATGCCGATGAGTGTACCAGTTACGAGGTGGTCCACCATCTCTCCGGAGATGCGGGCGTCACGACCTACTACGATTTTGTAGTGGGCGGAAGAACTGTGTCTTTTTATCCAAGTGCCGTATGCGGCTGTGAATTTTACTACGTCAAGTGGGCTTAAACCCTCACCGGCAGAGCCTCCTATGGTTCCTCTAATGCCGGAAATAGATTTAATTAAAGTCATTACGCGTGATATTAAGATTTTTATGTTTCACATTTTTGAATACTTGCATTTTCATGCGAAAGCAAAATTAACAAAATTCATGTAAAAATGGTCGATGAATTTAGTTTTTTGTGGAAAATGGATTTTTAAGCAAGCGAGTAATCATTTATCTTTGTGATTGAAAGTGTAAGTATTGAATGATGAAGTTTTTTAAACTTATTTTTGCCGTATCCCTTGTCGGCGTATTGCTGTCATCGTGTTCGTCCACGAAATTTGTGCCCGAAGGACAATATCTTTTGGATAAGGTCGATTTTGTGACAGAGACGGATGCTGTCAGCAATAGCGATTTGAAGGTGTATCTTCGCCAAGAGCCTAACTTTAAGGTTTTTGGACTTTATAAACTATATCTTTCTTTTTATAATATGTCGGGCCGTGACACATCAAAGTGGCGCAATAGGCAGTTGCGTAGCATTGGTGAGCCGCCTGTCATATACGAACCCTATTTGACTCGTCGCTCGGAGGAAGAAATCCAGAAGTTTGTCCAATCCAAAGGTTTCTGTAATGCGGAGGTGAAGGCCTGGACGGAGTTCAAGAAAAAGAAGGTCAAGGTGACTTATTACATCAAGGAGAATGAACCGTATCGTTTAAGAAACATCACTTATAATTTCGAGTCGGATCCTGAGATTGATTCAATATATGCAATGTCCGACAAGAAAAGCAGTTTGCTCAAGTCGGGAATGCTCTTCGACATAGACCAACTTGACGAGGAGCGCAAGCGCATTGACAAACTCTTGAAGCGTAGGGGGTATTTCTATTTCAACAAGGATTACCTTGCCTACACAGCAGATAGTACGTTAGGGACTCATCAAGTGGATGTCACACTGACGTTGAAGCCTTACTTGAAGTCAATGCCCGACGGAACGACGCAGGAGGAACATCACAAGAGATACACGATCAACGATGTGAATGTCACGGTTTTGAAAGATTCAAGGGCGACGTTCCAACCCAATTTGCGATATGACACGTTGCTTTATAAACCCAATTTGAATATCATATCAGAGGGTAAGCCACGTTTCCGTCCGAAGATTATTGATGAGGAGTTGCGCATTTATCCGCATTTGCCTTATAGCAGTTTCTTTGTAGAGCGTACGTATGCCAAGTTGAATGCATTGGGTGCGGTGCGATCGACCAATATTGAATTCGTTCCGTTTTCCGACACGACCAACAAGTTGAATTGTAACGTCTTAATCAGTCCGAGCAAGGCGCAGTCCTTCTCGCTGGATTTGGAGGGCACCAATTCGTGGGGCGATTTGGGATTTGCCATAACGGGTGGTTATACGCACAAGAACATATTCCGCGGATCTGAGAGTCTCAACTTGAAGGGCCGTTATGCGCAGGAGGCCTATTCGGGCATCTCCAATTTCTTGGACAAGCATACGAAGGACATAGGAGGGGAGATGAGCATCAACTTCCCACGTTTCTTGTTCCCTTTCACAACCCGCCAATTCCGCCAGAGGGTCAGTGCCTCGACAGAGTTCAAGTTGTCCTATAATTATCAGACGAGGCCGAACACTTACGAGAAGAACTCTTCGACGGTGGGCATCCGATACATCTGGAACTTGCGTAGGTTCTACCGCTATACTTTCGACATTATGGATTTGAACTATGTGAATATCAATACGCATCCTGATTTCGACTCGTTGTATAGCGCTCCCAAATATTCCGTGTTGAGGAACAGTTATTCCGACCACTTCATCTTCAGTTCCGGCTTCTCTATTGTTTATGACAATAATGCAAGTCAGAGGCGCCGAGACAAGACCTATTATAAGTTGGCCATAGAGAGTGCGGGAAATCTTTTGCATGCCATCTCCCTTCTTTCAGATAGGGAGAAGAACGAGGAGGGCTATTATGAGTACGTAGGCATCCCATATTCTCAATATTTGAAGGGGGAGGCCCATTTTGCGCAGAGCAAGTATATCGATAGGAAGAATGCGTTGGTTTATCATCTGGGGTGCGGTTTGGCCTACCCGTATGGAAATGCGAAAATCGTTCCGTTCGAGAGGCGGTTCTTTGGCGGTGGTGCCAACGGAGTCAGGGGTTGGTCCGTCCGAACGCTTGGTCCAGGAAGGTATTCGTCTGAGAATAGGGACGACTTTGTGGCTCAGTCGGGCGATGTGATGTTGACTGCCAATTTGGAACATCGTACGAAACTCTTTTGGAAGATAGAGATGGCTGCGTTTGTCGATGCGGGTAATGTGTGGACGGTTGAGTCGTACAAGTCACAGCCACAAGGAGCCTTTACTTTCGATAATTTCTATAGGGAGATAGCCTTGGCATATGGAGCAGGTTTGCGATTTGACTTCACATTCTTCCTCTTGCGATTTGACTTGGGCGTAAAAGCCTATGACCCTTCACGGAATTCTTCCGATTGTTGGCGATTCGAGGGGTTGAATTGGTCGGACGACTTTGCCATCCATTTTGCGATAGGTTATCCATTCTAAAAAGTTGTTTGATTCTCCATCTTTCCAAAATACAAACATTCTGATTATCTTTACAATTGAATTTAAAAGAGTAGATTATGGGACTGTATTTGAATCCGAACGCAGAAGCGTTTCTAATGGGGTTGAACAGTGAAATATATGTTGATAAATCACTGGTGATATCTGAATTGAACAAGCTTGCTTGTAGTCAGTCTAATTTTGTCTGCATGTCACGTCCGCGTCGCTTTGGAAAAAGTATGGTCGGTAATATGATATCTGCTTATTATTCAAAAGGATGCGACACTCGTGAGATTTTCAGTAAAATGAAAGTTGGGCAGAAATCTGAATATGACAAATACTTGAACAAGTTCAACGTCATCAAGTTGGATTTGAATGGGTGGTATCAAAATTCAATCCAGAAAGATAATGTCAACGGTCTGATAAAAAACATACACAATACGCTTAGACAAGAATTCGTCTTACAATTTCCTAATTTATCCTTTAATGACACTCAATCTTTGGACGAATGCATAAAGATTGTCTATGCACAAACTGGCGAGAAGTTCGTCATCATCATTGATGAATACGATGTTTTGGTTCGAGAACGAGTTCCCGAAAAACTGTTCCAAGATTACTTGAGTTTTTTGAATGCTCTTTTCAAAGACACTACGCTTCGTCCCGCCATTGCGCTCGCCTATATCACCGGAATTATTCCGATTGTAAGAGATAAAATTCAGTCCAAGTTGAACGAGTTTTGGGAATACACTATGCTCAAACCCATGCAATTTGCCGATATGATTGGATTCACAAAGGAGGAGGTCCAAGATTTATGCGACCAGTATGGTATGGATATAGAAGAACTCAGAAGATGGTATGATGGTTATCAATTGTCTCCAACAGCAGAAATGTATAATCCTCTGTCAGTCGTCAAAGCACTTACGGCCAAAGAATTTGACAGTTATTGGTCTGCGACGGGAACGTTTGAAACTCTGAAAGATTATATTTTGATGGATTTTAATGGCATCAGACAAGATGTCATCAGCATGATTGCGGGAGAGAGCGTGCCGGTTAATGTCACTAAATTCCAGAACAAGTTGGAATCCATCACAAACAAAGATAACGCCTTCACGTACCTCATCCATTTGGGCTATCTCGCATACAACAGAGAAGAGAAAACTTGCTATATTCCTAATAAGGAGGTTCGTATGGAATGGGTAAACGCGATTGACGACGAGGAGGATTATCAAAAGGTTATGTCTATCGTCAACGCTTCGAAGAAGTTGCTCGACGCTACAGTCAATGGCGACGAGGAGGCGGTGGCCCAGGCTCTTGATGCCGCCCATACCGAGGTGACAAGTCCGCTTACCTATAACGACGAGCATTGTTTCCAGAGTGCCATTTGCCTTGCTTATTTCTATGCCAACACCCGCTATACTTTGGTCAAAGAGTTGCCAACAGGGAAAGGCTATGCCGATTTGGTGCTGATTCCTTATCTTCCCAATATTCCAGCATTAGTGATTGAGTTAAAGCGAAACAAGAGTGCGGAAAGCGCGATTGATCAGATAAAAGCAAAGAACTATTGTCAGGCCCTAACCCAATATCAAGGAGATCTCCTTTTCGTGGGCATCAATTATGATGAGAAAACGAAGGAGCATAAGTGCAAGATTGAGAAATTGTCTTAAAGCTTTTTGGAGTGAGAATTTCTCCTTTGATGAGTTCAATCCAACATTCTGATTATCTTTACAATTGAATTTAAAAGAGTAGATTATGGGACTGTATTTGAATCCGAACGCAGAAGCGTTCACAGAAGACAAGAATACAAGAATATACGTTGACAAATCATTGGTTATTGGTGAGTTGAATAAACTTGTCAGTACCAGAGAAGATTTTGTCTGCATGTCACGTCCGCGTCGCTTTGGAAAAAGTATGGTTGGTAATATGATCTCTGCTTATTATTCAAAAGGATGCGACACTCGTGAGATTTTCAGTAAAATGAAGGTTGGACAGGAACCTGAATATGACAAATATTTGAACAAGTTCAACGTCATCAAGTTGGATCTGAATGGGTGGTATCAAAAATCTGTCATTGGAAGGTGTGTAGATGATCTGTTTGAAATCCTTAGTGATTGTTTGACGAAGGAGTTTAAGCAGGAGTTCCCCAATATTGAATTCAAGGATAATTCATCATTGCCTACTTGTGTTGGAAATGTCTATGCACAAACTGGCGAGAAGTTCGTCATCATCATTGATGAATACGATGTTTTGGTTCGAGAACGAGTTCCCGAAAAACTGTTCCAAGATTACTTGAGTTTTTTGAATGCTCTTTTCAAAGACACTACGCTTCGTCCCGCCATTGCGCTCGCCTATATCACCGGAATTATTCCGATTGTAAGAGATAAAATTCAGTCCAAGTTGAACGAGTTTTGGGAATACACTATGCTTAGACCACGTCAATTTGCTGGGTATATCGGTTTTACAGAAATGGAAGTAGAGGATCTTTGCAATCAATACAATGTTGATTATGAGGAGTGTGTGCGTTGGTACGATGGCTATAAACTAAAAAAAGATGTCAGCATTTTCAATCCGCTTTCTGTAGTTACCGCAATGTTGGATGGCGAATTCGATAGCTATTGGTCTGCGACGGGATCGTTCGAGGCGTTGCGCGATTATATTCTGATGGATTTTGAGGGCATTAGACAGGATATAGTTGATATGATTTCTGGTAATAGTGTAGAAGTAGACGTGGAGTCATACAGAAACACGATGGATTGTTTCGAGTCGAAGGATGATGTTTTCACATACTTGATTCACTTGGGTTATCTTTCATACGATAATAAGGCAAAGACTTGCAAAATCCCGAATGAGGAGGTTCGCAGACAGTGGATTCTGTCTGTAAAACAAAGTCCTGACTACAAAAAACTTATGTCTATCGTTAACGCTTCAAAGAAGTTGCTCGACGCTACAGTCAATGGCGACGAGGAGGCGGTGGCCCAGGCTCTTGATGCCGCCCATACCGAGGTGACAAGTCCGCTTACCTATAACGACGAGCATTGTTTCCAGAGTGCCATTTGCCTTGCTTATTTCTATGCCAACACCCGCTATACTTTGGTCAAAGAGTTGCCAACAGGGAAAGGCTATGCCGATTTGGTGCTGATTCCTTATCTTCCCAATATTCCAGCATTAGTGATTGAGTTAAAGCGAAACAAGAGTGCGGAAAGCGCGATTGATCAGATAAAAGCAAAGAACTATTGTCAGGCCCTAACCCAATATCAAGGAGATCTCCTTTTCGTGGGCATCAATTATGACGAGAAAACGAAGGAGCATAAGTGCAAGATTGAGAAATTGTCTTAAAGACACAAAAAATAAGGAGAATATTGGAAAGTGGAGCGTCGGTACTGATATGCCGCAGACCGCTTGCAATTTTCCTCGGTCAATGCAAGGTGTAATTGATTTGCTATATATTGCAAATGAAAAACCGTGGAAAAGTTTGAATATTTCTTTGGTTTTATTTTGGTGAGAATGGAAAAATGTCTATCTTTGCATCACCAAAAAATAAGGATGGTCGGGTAGCTCAGCTGGATAGAGCAACAGCCTTCTAAGCTGTGGGTCAAGGGTTCGAATCCCTTCTCGATCACATGTAATTGGAAATCAATTCGTTAAGGGTTGGTTTCCTTTTTGTTTTTTATAAAACGGGACAAAAACGAGACATGACTTTTGATGGGGAACGGGTATTTTTCCGCGCCACAAACAAAAAAGCCCCGGCGTTTGCCAGGAGGGGGCGTGAAGAACGGTTATGTCATAGACACTATTTTGTGTGATTTGCCCATGGAACTTGTCCCATGCGACATTGGGATGTTGAGGGTCGAGGGTGACAAGATATCGGGGAAGACGGTATCGGACGGAAACTTAAACTCTAATTGTTAGTATATGTAAATATATATTATTCTTGCTTTCCTTCAAAATTCAGCACCCCTTGTTTTGGGGCTTTGGGGAAGATTATATTCGGCTCTTCCTTACTGAGTTACTCTTCAACTTTGAAGACGAAGGCACGTCCAGGAAACTTTTCCCATACCACATCGGATATGGAAGCGTCCCCAATAAAGCAATCCATATCAACAATATCTACTACGGGTTTGTGCGTTCTTCAAAAGAAGCACTATGTACCTTTTTTAGTTTCTCCCATGGAATCGCATCGTCTATACTTCCATTTATAAATTTACAGTAATCGCTTTCTAAGTCGTTGTTATGAATGCTCGTCCACTCTGTTTTGGTGTAGTTCAGAACAAAAAGTTCAGCATTGGGAAATAACGGAAGATATTCTTCTTTACATTTTTGAATCATTTGCTTTGCCATTTTTTGATTCGTTATTTCTATAATTACGTAAGGGATAGAGTTGCTGTCTACGATTGAAATATCTGGTGTTTTCCCATTTTTATCTTTAGTAGCAGGGTTTTCGGGGGTACACCAAAAATTCTCATCTTTCCCTTGTGCTTCTAATTTTTTGACAAACCATGTTGTTATGTAAGCTGCTAATTTAGAATGTATTTCATAAGCTTCGCGACTCATTCCAACACCGTCGCATAAATCCAATAGACTCATATTCTCAATCAAATTAATCGTTATTACATGTAAATATACATTATTTCCCTTTCCCTTCAAAATTCAGCCCCCCTTTGTTTGGATCCTTTGAAGAAGATTCCTTTTCGGAGTTTATATTCAGTTCGTTTTTATTCTTCGGTGTTTGACTCCTCTTTCAAATGCTGATGAAGTTTTTTTGCCATCGGAGCGATGAGGATGTAGGACACAAGGGCGGAGATGGCGGCGCACGCAATAGGAATGAGCAGGTTGATGCCGTTGATTAGCATTGTTTTGGTGATGGAGATTCCCATCCATTTGGCCGTTTGCCGTATGAAGTTGAAAATGACGAATTTTGAGAGCACGCGGACGGCGTATCGTTCGATGATTTTCTTGGTGATTATTCCGGCTGCCGATTTTGCCATGCGAGAGAGTTTTTGCTTGCCAATCATGATGGTGGAGATGATCAGCATGAGACGGTTAGCCTTCTCTTGCTCGTCGGCGTTTGGGGCTGTCTCCTCATCTTTCCCGTAGAGGAATAGTAATTTCTGGGATATGATGAAAACGTGAATCTGAAACTGGATCAAGTCAAGGACGATGCAGGGCCACATCATCCAGTTGGTCGGTAGAGCCGTGAGGAAGGATATGAATGTCGTCAGGCGTATGTTCTTTCTGTACTCTTTCTGAGCCAATTTGTCCAATTGTTCCGAAGTCAGCAAACGGGTAGGGTCGGAGTTTATTGCCGTTTGAATTTCGTCGTCGGATAGATGTTTTTTTAGGGCGTTCTGTAGATATTGTTTTCTGTCCAGGCGGGCAAACGGGAATCGGAGGGTGGCCTTCATGATTGTTTCGTACATGTCGGTACCCCAATTAACCCAATCCATTATTTTGTCTATAATCGTAGCCATGGCAGAAGGATGCAAAGTCATAAAAAAAAGCACGCCCAATAGAGGGCGTGCTTCCCTATCATTGAGAAATGATTATTCGTTGTTCAAAGTGATACGCTTGAAGTCTGTTGCAGACAAGCCCTTCATTTGGCTTTCCATGTATTGAGCAACATTCATCTTAGAATCCTTGATGAACTCTTGTTGAAGAAGAGTCTTCTCCTTGAATAGCTTGTTGATACGACCGTTAACGATGTTGTCGATCATTTGTTGCTTCAAGTTAGCAGCAGCCTGTTCTCCAACAGTAGCCTTGATTTCGCGAGCCTTAGCAGCTTGCTCCTCAGTGATCCATCCCTTAGCCATGTTAGAGTTGATGTGGTCTTCAGAGTCAACGTGTGCAGGGTTGATGCCAGCCTTGCTCAATGCGTTGTCAACTTGCTTTTGAACCATCTCAGCCTTCGTCTTCTCGGCAGCGATTTCACGCTCCTTGTTGATCTCCTCAGCAGGAACGCCAGAAGGGTCAACTGCGATAGGAGCCATGGCTGCAACTTGCATAGCAACGTCCTTTGCAACAGCAGTGTCAACACCAGCCATGTTGAAAGCGACAATAGAAGCCAACTTGTTTCCTGGGTGGATGTAAGCGATAACGCTTTCGCCTGTTACAAAAGAGAACATATCCAACTCCATCTTCTCACCTGTAACGCCTGAGCGCTCAGTGATCAATTGATCGATAGTCAAACCGTTGATAACGCCAGCCTTCAAAGCCTCAGCGTTAGCAGGCTTGTTAGCCAAAGCGAAATCCAAGATTGTTTGAGTCAATGCGATGAAATCAGCATTCTTTGCAACGAAGTCAGTCTCGCACTTCAAAGCCAAAGCAACAGCGTAGTTGCCGTTTACACCAGCCAAGATGCAGCCTTCTGCAGCTTGACGGTCGCTTCTCTTAGCAGCGATAGCTTGACCCTTCTTACGAAGGATTTCAACTGCCTTGTCCATATCACCATCGGCCTCTGTAAGAGCCTTCTTAACATCAGCAAGTCCTGCGCCAGTCTTCTCGCGGAGCTTCTTGATGTCGTCCATTGTAACTGCCATATTGATAATTTTTTTAGATTGTTAATGATTAAAACCAAAAAAGCAGGATGGCGGGCGGCTTCAAGTCTCCCTATTCTGCTTTTAAGAAAGCCACCCCGAAGGGTGGCTTATATTTGAATGGATTAGTCCTCCTTTGTGGCGAACTTGCTAGCAACGTTTGCATTCAAAGATGCGTTGTCGTCGCTCTTAGACTTCTTAGCAGCCTTTGGCTTTCTGTCCTTCTTTTGCTCAGGAGCCTCAGCAGCCTCATTCTCTTGCTTCTCTACCTTTCTCTCCTCAAGACCCTCTTGGATAGCAGAGCAAAGTGCGTTAAGGATAACCTCAACAGACTTTGTAGCGTCGTCGTTTGCAGGGATAACGAAATCGATGTCGTTTGGATTTGAGTTCGTATCAACGATACCGAACACAGGGATACCAAGGCGCTTAGCCTCTCTAACAGCGATTTGCTCCTTCAAAACGTCAACTACGAACAAAGCAGAAGGAAGACGAGTCAAGTCGGCGATTGAGCCGAGAGTCTTCTCCAACTTAGCTCTTTGGCGAGAGATTTGCAACTTCTCTCTCTTAGAGAGGTTGTCAAATGTACCGTCGTTAGTAAGCTTGTCGATAGAAGCCATCTTCTTAACGGCCTTTCTGATAGTTGGGAAGTTGGTCAACATACCACCAGCCCATCTCTCAGTGATGTATGGCATAGAAACTGAGCTTGCCTTGTCTGCAACAACTTGCTTAGCTTGTTTCTTTGTAGCTACAAAAAGAATTTTCTTGCCCGATTTTGCAATTTGCTTCAACGCAGCAGCTGCTTCGTCGATTTTTGCTACAGTTTTGTGAAGATCAATGATATGGATACCGTTACGTTCCATGAAGATATATGGAGCCATTGTAGGGTTCCATTTTCTTTTCAAGTGGCCGAAGTGGCAACCTGCTGCTAATAATTCATCAAAATTAGTACTTGACATTTTTTTGTTTCTTTTAATCGTTTACATTCTTTTGTTTAATCAGCCCCGTAGTAGTCATCTGATGATGAGTCTCCGGAGTTTAGATACTAAACGCATATACTTAAAGATAACCCGTAATAGTAGGGTAGGGTATCTCTCCAAGGACTAACGTTTACTGAATTGGAACTTCCTTCTTGCCTTAGGTTGACCTGGCTTCTTACGCTCAACAACACGTGAGTCGCGAGTAAGGAATCCTTCAGCCTTAAGTGGGCTCTTGTTGTCTTGATCCATCTTGACCAATGCACGAGCGATTGCAAGGCGCAACGCCTCAGCTTGACCCTTGTAACCACCACCGTTAAGATTAACCTTTACGTTCATCTTCTCGGCAACACCCAACTTTGCCAATGGTTGCTTTACGACATATTGTAGAATTCCTGAAGGGAAATATGTCTCCAAGTTCTTCTTGTTTATAATGATTTCACCGTTTCCTTCGCTAAGATAGACACGGGCAACTGCAGCCTTTCTACGGCCGATCGCATTAAATACTTCCATGCTAATTACTTATAAGAGTTTAAATCGATAAGTTTTGGTTGTTGAGCTTCGTGTTTGTGCTCTGATCCGTTGTAAATGTAGAGGTTGTTGATGATAGCGTCAGAAAGACGGTTCTTTGGCAACATTCCCTTTACTACCTTGCGGATAAGCTTTTCTGGGCTCTTCTTCAACAAGTCGCCTGGAGTGTACTCTCTTTGTCCACCTGGATAACCAGTGTATCTCAAATAGATACGATCTGTTGCTTTGTTTCCTGTGATAACAAGCTTCTCAGCATTGATGATGATCACATTGTCTCCGCAATCTACGTGCGGTGTGAAATTTGGTTTGTACTTTCCTCTCAAAAGTTTTGCTACTTTAGCACCCATACGTCCCAAAACTTGGTTAGTTGCGTCGATAACAACCCACTCCTTTGTGACAGTTGCTTTGTTAGCAGAAATGGTTTTGTAACTTAAAGTATCCACTGCTTAAAATTTTTTAAAGTTTTTATTAATCTTTCACTTGCCGGACGTGTTCGGGCAAAACGCATCCGACGTTTATAAATATGGATAATAATTGGGTGCAAATTTAGCAGTTTTTTTCTAAAAAGAAAAAGGTGGCGAAGAAAAATGCGAATAATTTTTAGTTGTCCGAAGAAATGAAGAGGTCTTCCTCGCTTGGGAGCGCGACATTAAGCATAAAAAAAGGATGCCGGTTTTCGACATCCTTTTCTTTGGAATATGTAACAATTAATAATTGTTTACCTTTTGAGTAGCCGTGTAGCTGATCTTCAATGCGTATGCATTTCTCAATGCTTGCTTCACGTCAGTGATGATACCCATCTTAGTCTCCTTGTCGATCTTGAGGGATACGATCATTTGGTTTTGATCTTGCTCCTTCATAGATGCACGTTGGCGAGAGATGTACTCTTCAACTTCTGACGGATCGTTTGCGAAAGCATCGTCGAGCTGGATACGAGATCCAGTACCGAACGCCTTGCGGAACTCTCTCTTCGGAGTACCGATGTAAAGGTATTTAACCAAAGACTTCTTTTCCATTTTGGTCAACTCGGTTGCCTCAGGCATCTTTTGGTCCACCTTCAAGGTTACCTCCTTCATCGTTGTAGTTGTCATAAAGAAGAACAACAACATGAATACGATATCGGGCAATGAAGCTGTACTGATAGCTCCAAGTTTTCTGCCTCCTCCTTTTCTGAATTTAGCCATTACTCTCCCTCCTTTCCGTAGCTCTTAGGCTCAGCCTCTGAAATCTTCATCGGATAAACCTTCTTTGTGAGCACTTCATATTTGTCCTTGTCTTTATCATCCTTTGAACCAGCCAAGTCTTCCAATGACATGGAGAGTTTTTTTCTACACATCTCGTCTCTTAGTTCGTTGTAAGCTGCTACCAACTCGTTTTGAACTGAAAGATATACTTGGTAGGAAGTTCCGCGGTCGTTCAATAGTGAAATGACATGGCTCTTTGTTACACCAACGTTTCCAAAGTAGTCAACGTTGATAATCTCCTTTTCTGGTAACTCTTCTGAATTGCTTGGATTGACGATGAATTCCTTCGCCTTTTCCTTAAGCTTAGAGATCTCCATTGGCTGTCCGTTTACCATCAACTCGTCGTTGCTGTTAACGAGGATTTGGAGGATGTTTCTCTCCTTAATCTTTACGTCTTCGTCAACGACCTTTTGGTCTTTTGGCATAGGGGCAGGCAAGACTCTGAGCAGACCCTTGTCTGTCGCCATGGAAGTTGTTACAAGGAAGAAGATGAGCAACAAGAACGCAATGTCGGCCATTGAGCTCGCGTTGATTTCTTGTACTTCTCTTTTCTTACCCATTTTCTACTTTTTTATTAAAAACGTTTTAGAACCCATCCGAACAAAGCTACAAACGATGCGATGCCTGCCAAAAGGAAAGCAGAAACGATGCACATGCCTGAAATTCTAAGGTCGAATTCTGATTGAGCCTCACCTGTAGCGAGTGGAAGTTGGTGGGTGTCTGCTGCAAAGTAAGTGATGAGCAACAATAGACCCAAGGCAACCATACTGCCCAAGCCAATCAAGGCTGATTTAGGATCGGATTGGATGCTTGTGATGAATCCCATAACTGCTGCGATGACAGTGGCGAAGCATACGAGGCCAATCAATACATAAGCCCAGTTCAAAAGGGCGCCTGTAAAGTTAGGCTCTACATATTCAGCGTTAGGATCCACATCGCCTCCGAAGAAGAACACTAGGCCAATGACTACAGAAATGGCGAGCATTACCGCTAGTGCTATTTGTGGAATTAAATTTGTCTTTTGCATTTTTCTTTACCTTTGTTTAAGGGTTTACTTTTGTGCTTGATACTTGATAACTGTGTCAACCAATGAGATTGAAGTGTCCTCCATCTCAGAAACCAAAGCCTCGATACGAGTCAAGATGAAGTTCAAGAATACTTGGAGGATCATAGCTACGATCAAACCGAACACTGTTGTCAACAAGGCAACCTTGATACCACCGGCAACGATTGTTGCAGAGATATCACCCATTTGTTGGATCTTATCGAACGCTGCGATCATACCGATAACGGTACCCATGAATCCCAACATCGGACCAAGAGCGATACAAAGAGAAATCCATGTTACGTTCTTCTCCAAAAGACCCATTTGAACACCTCCGTAAGATGCAACTGCCTTCTCAACTACGTCTGCACCCTCGTCAATTCTCATCAAACCTTGATAGAAGATTGAAGCGATAGGACCGCGAGTGTTAGCGCAAGCCTCCTTAGCAGCCTCAACGTCGTTGTCTTCCAACAATGCTGTCTCAACTTGCTCGAGCAACTTCTTTGTGTTAGCAGATGCCAAGCTCAAGTAAATAATTCTCTCGATGCAAAGTGCAAGACCCAAAATCAAACAGAGCGCAACACATGCCATGAATCCAGCACCACCCTCGATGAACTTAATCTTCAAAGTCTTGAATGTACCCAACTCTTGCTCTTGAACTTGTGGAGCAGGAGCTGCCTCTTGAGCGGCTGGTGTAGCTGCAGGAGCAGCTGCTGGAGCCTCGTCTTGTTGTACTGTCGTCTCGTCAGACGTGTACTCGTCATCTTGAGCAAAGATATTCGAAGTCATGCCAAATGCAAAAACTCCCAAAATTGCTAAAACTGCAAATACTTTTTTCATTTTTTTTCTTTTGATTAGTTATTAATTTATTTAATTATTTGTTTTTTGTCTCTACCTACTTAATATCGGTGCGGAGAGAACGGGATTCGAACCCGTGATACGCTTTTGACGTATACACGCTTTCCAGGCGTGCCTCTTCAGCCACTCGAGCATCTCTCCATTAATGTTGTTTAACCTTAATAGGCACAAATTTCTATATTTTTTTATATTCAGTCAAATATTTGTGCGTTTTTTTTTGAACTTTTAGAGCGAAAATGCCCTTGCAGCGTTAATTGTTGTCGTTTCTGCCACTTCCTACACGCTGATTCCTTTTATCTCGGCCACTTTCTCGGCTATGTGGAGCAGGTAGGCACTTTCGTTTCGTTTCCCCCTGTGAGGAACGGGAGCAAGGTAGGGTGCATCCGTCTCCAAAAGGATCTTCTCCAGGGAAATCTTCTCCAGCGTGCGGGCAATCTCGGCCTTCTTGAAGGTTACGATGCCATTGATTCCTAATAGGAAATCGCCCAGTCCGAAGATGGTTTCCGCCTCTTCTATGGTGCCTGTGAAACTGTGGAAGACGCCTCGGACGCCTTTCTCCTTGAACTTCCTTAGCGTGTCAATCGTCTCTGGAAAGGCGTTGCGGCAATGGATGTCGATGGGAAGGTTGTGGTTCAGCGCCATTTCGATCTGCGCCTCAAAGGCGGTGATTTGTTCGCTCTTGAACGTCTGGTCCCAATAGAGGTCGATTCCGATTTCTCCTATGGCGCAATAGTCCCGTTTCTCCAACCAACTTGCCACGATGTCCAACTCGTTGCGGTAATTTTCGTTGACGTTGGTTGGGTGCAGACCCATCATACAGCGGAAGAGGTCGGGGCGGCGGTCGGCAAGTGCGTGCATGTTGTCAATGCTTGTGCTGTCGATGTTCGGCAAGAGTACGGTGGATATGTGATTCGCCTCTAAGCGTGAAATCACCTCGTCGATGTCTTCTGCGAATTCTGCTTCGTATATGTGTGTGTGGGTGTCTGTCAGTTTCATATCGTTTGTTGAAGGACGGGGTTTGTAAAAGGGCCTCCTTCTTTGTGCAAATTTATCTCTTTTCTTTGGGTAATGCTGAATTTTGTGCAAGAAAATGGAGTGGAATCTCTTTTTTGCCTATTTTTGGGTAGTATTAAAATTAGGAAGGAATGGAAAGTGAAGTTATGAACCCATACGCGATTATAGAAAAGTATTATGAAAAGGGTGGTGATGCTTATAGGATATTGGTGGACCATTCGGAATCGGTGACGAAGAAGGCTTTGGAGTTGGCCGACCGCCATCCGGAGTTGAATCTCGATAGACGGTTCATTTCAGAGGCAGCGATGTTGCATGACATCGGTATTTTTCAGACAGCGGCGGCGGTCTTGCACTGCTTCGGATCGAATCCTTACATTTGTCATGGTTATTTAGGCGCAGACATTCTGCGGGCGGAGGGTTTCCCGGTTCATGCATTGGTCTGCGAACGCCATACGGGGGCAGGCTTGTCGTTGGCACATATTATAAAGGAGAATTTGCCGTTGCCCCATCGTGAGATGTTGCCCGTGACGTTGGAAGAGCAGTTGATTTGCTTTGCCGACAAATTCTTTTCTAAAACGCATCTCGGAGAGGAGTATTCGGTGGAGAAGGCGAGGACCAAACTATTGAAGTTTGGAGATGAGACGATTTCCCGATTCGATGCTTGGTGTGAGATGTTTTTGTAATCTTGTTCCCTAAAGATTTTTGTCGATTTTATTAAAATGTTATTATAGTTATGGAAAAAGAAAGAGAGAATTCGTCTGTGTATTTCCACAGACCGCCCGAAACATTGAATTGTGCACAGTCCATTATGAAGGGCTTCCAAAAGGAGTTTGGTGTTTCAGACGAGGAGATTGAGGCTTTCCGTGCATGGGGCGGCGGACGTGCAGAAGGCGGTGTTTGTGGTGCCCTTTATGCTGCGGACATTTTGTTGAAGAGAAAGGGTATGCCTTCTATTTCGGCGGAGTTTGCTAAAAAAGTGGGTGCCACGACTTGTAAGGAGATCAAAGGCAATCAGTTGTGCTCGTGCCCCAACTGCGTACGCATTGCCGATGAATTGATGGTAGAGTTGATGGAGAAGACGGGGCATTGATACCTCTCCTTCGCTTGTAATTATTGATAAAGGGAAGGTGCTGGTAATAAACACCTTCCCTAAACTTTTTTCTATGAAATCTTCCCTTATCGGATAATCTTCACTTTGTGCCCTTTCTTGGTGAGTATTTCGCCTATTTTCTCTCGCAAATCCCCTTGAATCAGGATTTCTCCGCCACGGCAGGATCCACCGACGCCGCAAGTACGTTTCAGTTCCGTGGCCAACTCTTTCAGTTCCTCGTCGTCGCCTTCGAAGCCGGTGATGAGCGTGGCTTGCTTGCCTTTTCGGCCGGCTTTGTCCAATTCCACTCTGAAATGTTGTTTGTCAGTCGCTTGAGGGGCAGAGGATTCCTCCTCTTTTATTTGGTTGAGCCCTTCTTGTATCTCAGGGTCGTTGGCAGCCAATTGGCTGAGTTTGTCTTTCCAATCGATAGTTTGCATATGCGATGAATGTGTTTTTAAATTCTATTTTACTTTTCTGCAAAAATAAGAAATTTTTTTACCTTTGTAATATGGAGAGTGTTCCTTCTGTCGAAATGGTGGGGGAGGCTTCTTTAAACGATATAGAGAATAAAAAGATAGAAAGATGAAGATATTGGCCGTAGGTTGGAACTATATGGCGCACAACAAGGAGTTGAATCCTACGAATGTGCCCACAGAGCCTGTGATATTTATGAAGCCGGAGACTGCTTTGCTTCGCGAGAACAAGCCTTTTTTCCTGCCCGATTTTTCCTCGGACGTTCAGTATGAAACAGAGGTGGTGGTGCGCATTTCGAAGATGGGAAAGAACATTTCGGAGAAGTTCGCTCCTCGTTATTATGATGCCTATGCTTTAGGAATAGACTTCACGGCGCGCGATTTGCAACGCAAGTTTAAGGAGAACGGCGGTCCTTGGGAGATATGCAAGGGATTTGACAACTCGGCTCCTATCAGCGAGTTTATCCCGAAAGAGGAGTTGGGCGACCTTTCCGCGCTGCCGTTCCATCTTGATCTGAATGGGGCGACCGTTCAGCAAGGTAATACGAAGGATATGATCTTCAATGTCGATACGATCATTGCGTATGTCAGCCGCTTCTTTACGTTGAAGACGGGCGACCTCATCTTTACGGGTACGCCAGTGGGGGTCGGACCGGTGAAAATCGGCGACCGGTTGGAGGGCTATTTGGCCGACCGCAAGTTGTTGGACTTCCGCGTGGAGTGATTGGGTGTCGTCCTTTGTCATTAATATAGGGTGTTGACTTTTACTGGCTCAGCCTCGCCAAAGTCGGGTGAGGACGATTTAGGACAGTGGAGTTGCTTCTACAATAAATTATTTTAGGGCTCGTTAAATTTTAAGGAGTGTGGTTCTCAAATTCTTAGATAAACGTAGTCTTAATAAAAAGGATTTTTTATGAGAGTTATATTTTCAGTTGTTTTGATGATGATGAGTTTCGTCGCCTCTTTTGCGACGATTCACACATACGAGGCGCAATCTGTGCTTGCATCTGGAACGTGGACGAAGATTCGCATCACGGAGTCGGGCGTTTGTAAGATTACCTACCAAGAGTTGAAGTCGATGGGCTTTTCTGATCCTTCGAGCGTCAGCGTTTTTGGATATGGTGGTGCTTTGTTGGAGGAGAACTTTCTGCTTCCGAAGGTGGACGATTTGCCCGAATTGGCTGTATATGATGACGGTACGGCGTTGTTCTTCTATGTGCAGGGCCCTACAAAATGGAAGTATAGTGAGGAGTATGGAAAATATACATGCGTGTTCAACCATTATTCGGACGAGGGTTATTATTTCTTGACCGACAAAGGCGCTGCCAAGCGAATAAAGGCTCCTGCCAAGTATGTCGAGGAGGAGTCTGCTACGTTATGTCGAGAGTTTTTGCATGCGGACGTGGTTCACCACGAAGAGTTCAATTTCATTCGTTCCGGACGTAAGTGGTATGGTGACATTATTCGTAAAGGCGAAAAGAAGGACTTTGTCTTTCGTGTCCCGAACGTAGTGAAGAGCAAGCCGGCAACTGTCTATGGCGATTTCGCGTGCTCTTGTTCGGGTAGTCCCATCACAAAGATGAACATCCAATGGGGTGACGCAGGCGAGCAGATTTATTTCCAAAAGTATGAAGGCCATGCGAAGGCTACGGAGAAGGGCTCGACTCTTTCTACGGAACCTACGTCGGACAAGTTGACGCTCACATTGGATTATATAGGTGCGGCGGCCTCTGATTATGTGGCGGTTGACAAGATTGTGTTGAATGCCTATAGAGAACTGGTTCTCGAAGGGTCGAGTCTTGAATTCCGTAATCCAGACTGTATTTCAGGCTTCTCCTCTTCAAATTATGTGAAGTTCTCTTTGCGCAATGCGAAATCGACTACGCAAGTGTGGAATATCACGGATCAGGCTAATGTCGAGGCGCTTCCTACCTCTTTCAACGGAGATAGTCTGGTCTTTTGTGTAAATCATACAAGTTTGCAGGAGTTTGTGGCTGTCAATTTTGACGGAAATGATTACGTTAAGGCCGAGGTGGTCGGCAAGGTGAAGAATCAGAACCTTCACGGCTTGAAGGATATTACATTTGTCATCATTTCTCACCCTGATTTCTTGGCGGAGGCTGAACGATTGGCCGAACTTCACCGTAAGGTGGACGAGGTGAATGTCGCTGTTGTTACGCCAGAGCAGGTCTATAACGAGTTCTCTTCTGGTACGCCGGATGCTACGGCCTACCGTTGGTTGATGAAGATGCTTTATGATAGGGAGGGTGGCCAAAAGCATTTGTTGCTCTTCGGTGACGGTTGCTATGACAACAAGGGTATTCTTGCCACAAAAGCCAATCCGTCGCACGCCTTCATCTTGACATTCCAATCGGTGTTGGCTTTGGATGAGACTTTGTCTTACACGTCCGACGACTATTTCGGTTTCTTGGACGATAACGAATGTGCGCCTACGGGATACTCTTATTCGAATTCCAAGTTGGACATAGGCGTAGGTCGTCTGCCCGTCTCTACGGTAGAGGAGGCTCGTGGCATGGTGGACAAGATAGAGAGTTTTGTGGCAAATGTAAATTATGGCCCTTGGAAGAATAAGGTATGCCTTATAGCGGATGATAACGAATCGGCCTCTTCGGTCAATAAGTTCTTCAATTTCTCCGAGAATATCGAGTCGTTGATTTATAAGCAGAATCCGGCGATGGAGGTGAAGAAAATCTATTTCGACTCTTACATGCGTGAGGTGGGATCCAATGGAGCCCGTTATCCGGATGTGCAGCAGGATTTGGCGTCTGCAATAGACGAGGGCTTCTCTTTCTTGAATTATATCGGCCACAGTTCGAAGACGACATGGTCGGCCGAGAAGGTCTTCACGCAAACGCAGGCAACCGCGTTGCATAACAAGCGCTTGGGCTTTTGGTTTACAGCCAGTTGTGAGTTTTCTCAGTATGACGACTTGACGCCTTCGGGTGGTGAGGATTTGGTGCTTAATCCTAATGGTGGCGCCATTGGCATTTTGAGTTCCAGCCGTGTGGTTTACGACGATAAGAATGACCGATTGAACCGTGCGTTGATACCGCATCTTTTTGGACGCGATGAGGATGGCCGTCCTTATCGTTTGGGCGAGGTGGTTCGTCTTGCCAAGCAGAATATTCCTAACGATAGTAACAAGTTGGCTTACGCTTTGTTGGCCGATCCGATGCTGAGACTCAACTATCCGAGTTTTTCGGTGGCGACAGACTCGATGCAGAATGCAAGTGGGGTAGATATTGATACGGTGAAGGCGCTTGCCACGGTGAAACTTTTCGGTTCCATATTGGATGAGTTTGGCAACAAAGTGAACAACTTTAATGGAAAGACGCATGTCTTGGTGTATGACAAGCAGCAGATTCTTTATACGCGAGCTAACACTTACACTGACGAGCAACAGATTTTGGAGAACAAGTTCCCTTATGTGGCTCGTCCGAATTTGCTCTTCTCTGGAACTGCAGATGTGGTGAATGGAGAATTCGTACTCCAATTCCGTGTTCCGAAGGATATCAATTACAGTTTTGGCGAAGGACGCATCTCTTACTATGCCTACGATGATACGGAAGGCTATGAGGCGCAAGGCGTTTATGAGAAGTTCTACGTAGGAGGTAGTGATACGATTGATTGGGTGGACGAGGCGGGTCCTGCCGTTACCATCTATATGAACAATGAAGAGGTTTCCAATTCTATTTCAGTTCATGAAACGCCAACATTCTCCGCTTATGTCAAGGACGAGAGCGGTATCAATGTGACGGGTTCGGGTATTGGTCATGACATTACCTTGACGTTGAACGACTCCAAGACGGTTACCATACTCAACTCCAACTTCACGTATGATGTGGGTAGTTTTAATTCGGGCTATGTGACGTATCAGATGCCCGAGTTGGAAGAGGGGCATTACACGCTTACTTTCAAGGTTTGGGACTTGTTGAACAATTCTACGATGCGACAGATTGAGTTCGACGTGAGAAAGGGATTGCGTATCGATATGCAAGAACTCACGTTCTATCCAAATCCTGCGCAAGAGAAGGTGACGGTGCGTGTGACACACAACCGTCCGTCGGAACAGATCTCATATCGCATGAGCGTCTATGATTTGAGTGGACGCTCGCTCTACTGCTCTGATACAAAGACGGATGTCAATGACGGCGTCTTGGAGTTTGATTGGGATTTGCGGTCGGCAAATGGAGCAAGATTGAGAGAAGGTTCGTATGTGGTGCGAGTAGGCGTTTCCTCCTCTTCGGATGGATACGACGAAAAAAGTCAAAATTTATTGGTGTTGCCACAATAAAAACAATAAATCATAGTTAATAGTATGGGAGAGTTTTGGATTCTCCCGGCAAAGGAACTTTCGCAAAGCATCAAATACATCTTTTTTTATGTGGCGATGGCGAAAGTTTAAGAAATTTAATCATACAATAGGGAAATGAAAAGGAATAAATTAGGATTAATTTCATTGTGTGTTTTAGGGTTGGCTTCTTCCTCTGCTATGGCGATAGAGAAGGGAGGATCTAAATTCAACCCATTGCAATCGGCAGTGCCTTCATTGTCCATCGCTCCGGATGCGAGAGGTGGTGGTATGGGTGATGTCGGTGTTGCTACTTCGCCAGATATCAATTCACAATATTGGAACCCGGCCAAGTATGCTCAAATGCAGAGCCGTGGAGGATTCGCCCTCTCATATACGCCTTGGTTGCGTAAGATTGTAAACGATATCGACCTCGTTTATTTGGCAGGTTACTACAAGTTGGACGACATGCAGGCGTTGAGTGCATCGTTCCGTTATTTCTCAATGGGCGAGATTCATTTGACGGATGCCCCAGGACCTGATGGCATTCCGCAAGATAAAGGAACTTGTAGCCCTTACGAAATGTCAATCGATTTGGCTTACTCTCGTAATTTGTCTGAGTATTGGGCAGCCGCTGTTGCTTTGCGTTTCATCTATTCGGATTTGACGAATGGTATGGCAGACGACGAGACGGTAACGGCTGGTAAGGCGGTGGCAGCCGATGTGGCGGCATCTTATCGCAGACCCATCAATTTTGGAGGACCAAAGGAGTCATACGCATCGTTTGGTGTGAATGTTTCTAACATCGGTTCTAAAGTCTCTTATGATGATGGCGAAACCAATCAATTCCTTCCGACCAACTTGCGTTTGGGAGGTGCGTTTGAATATGCGTTCGACGAATTTAACACGGTTTCTCTTGCTGTGGATTTGAACAAACTCTTGATTCCGACACCTCCAAAGACGGAGCAGGGTGAAGATGAAGATCAGGCTGAATATAGCAGAAGACAACAAGACGAGTGGGATGATTACTACAACACTTCACCTGTTTCTGGTATTTTCAAGTCGTTCACGGATGCCCCTGGTGGTATGAGTGAGGAGTTGGAGGAGATCAACTGGTCTGTAGGTGCTGAGTATTCTTATAGCAAGCAGTTCATGGTTCGCGCCGGATATTTCCACGAATCAGAAAACAAGGGTAACCGTAAGTACTGGGCGTTCGGTGCTGGTTTCAACTTGAGCATCTTCCAATTGAATGCGGCTTATTTGATGTCAACGGCACAAACTAGTCCGCTTGACCAAACATTGCGTTTCACGCTTGGATTTGACATCGCAGGCTTGAAGGGCATTATGAATAATAGCAAGGACAAGGAATAACAGTTGAATTGACAGAATATTGCAGCGGGGAAGAGGGTACTTCCCCGTTGTTTTTTTATAAATAGGAATTATGAATATAAGAGTAGGACAAGGATATGATGTGCACCAATTCGTAGAGAATAGAGAATTGTGGTTGGGTGGCATCAAGATAGAGTGTGATAGGGGATTGCTTGGCCATTCGGATGCAGACGTGTTGATTCATGCCATTTGCGATGCACTTTTGGGTGCGGCCAATATGAGGGACATTGGTTACCATTTCCCCGATACAGGTAAAGAGTATGAAAATATCGATAGCAAGATACTTTTGAAAAAGACGATAGATTTGATAAAGACGAAGGGCTATTCGGTTGTGAATGTGGATTCGACGATTTGTGCCCAACGGCCAAAAATCAACCCGCACATTGAGAAAATGCAGCAGACGCTTGCTCGTGTGATGGGCGTTGATGTTGATTGTGTAGCCATTAAAGCCACTACTACCGAACATTTAGGGTTTGTCGGTAGGGAAGAAGGAATGGCAGCGTATGCGACGGTCTTGATCGCAAAAGATTAAGGATTGGGATAATTTAAGAAGAGTATTTTGCAATAGGACGAATGTAAAAGTCGCTTGCAACATTTGATAAGAGTCGTCATTCTTTGCCTCTTCTAATTGTATATGTTATAGGAAAAGGTTATTTTTGTACAGAATATTATAAAATTAAGTATATGAAGTTACTAGAAGGAAAGACTGCACTCATCACAGGTGCAGCACGTGGTATAGGTAAGGCTATTGCCTTGAAGTTCGCTAGTGAAGGAGCAAACGTAGCATTTACTGACTTGGTTATTGACGAGAACGGTAAGGCAACTGAGGCAGAAATCGCAGCTTTCGGTGTAAAGGCAAAAGGTTACGCTTCTAATGCAGCAGACTTCGCTCAATCAGAGCAAGTGGTTGCTCAAGTTAAGGAAGAGTTCGGTTCAATCGATATCTTGGTAAACAACGCAGGTATTACAAAAGACGGTTTGATGTTGCGTATGACAGAGGCTCAATGGGATGCCGTTATCGCAGTAAACTTGAAGTCTGCATTCAACTTCATCCACGCATGTGTGCCTGTAATGATGCGCCAAAAGGGCGGAAGCATCATCAACATGGCTTCTGTCGTTGGTGTTCACGGAAACGCAGGTCAAGCAAACTATGCAGCGTCTAAGGCTGGTTTGATCGCTTTGGCTAAGTCTATCGCACAAGAGATGGGCCCTAAGGGAATCCGTGCTAACGCTATCGCTCCTGGTTTCATCGAGACTGCAATGACGGCTGCTTTGTCAGACGAGGTTCGTGAGGAGTGGAAGAAGAAAATTCCTTTGCGCCGCGGTGGTCAAGTAGAGGATATCGCTAATGTTGCAACTTTCTTGGCTTCTGATATGTCTTCTTACGTTTCAGGTCAAGTTATCCAAGTTGACGGTGGTATGAATATGTAATTTTTTTAGATTATAAAGATAAGGTCGAGAGGATATGAAAATTGAATCTCGACTTTTCTGTTTTTGATTGGAGGTAATTATGGAAAAGAAAAGTAAGAAGATCCTGATATGTGTTCTTATCCTGTTTGCTTCGCTCTATTTGAAGCTTAGTTTTTTATGGACAGCAGTGGCTATTTTTGTCTATTGGAAATTTATTGATCCGGATGAAGAAGAACCTGTGAAGAAAGAGGATATAAATACACGAATGCAATCGACGTATGCTCCGAATGAAGAGGAGACAACTCCTAAAACAGAGAGTGAATATAAGGAAATTTCTTCTGCTGACCCAAAGAGTGTCTTGGTTGATGCTTTGTTGAAATATAAGCAGAAACAAAAGGAAGGATCTGTATTGGTTGATGTTGCTCCTTGGGTGAAAGAAGAGGAAGAAGAACAAGAAGAGCAAGAAGACGTGGCGATGGATTCTCAAAAACCAATTCAGGACGTTGATTTCGAAGAGGTTGTAGATTCGACTGATGAAGTCGTTGAGTTTGATGCTTCTGCTTACGATTCCCCGACACCGAACACATTGGACGACAAGGAAGCCTCTTCTATGCAAGGTGAATTGGAGTTGTTGACTGGCTGTGGCTGCATCTCAGTAAGGAAAGAGCAGATTTCCAACTTGGTGGACCTTTACAACGAATATAGGATGGATGGAAAATCAAATGGCTATTGTCCATTGGTTGTGATAGTTGATGAAGGTTTGTTGGCAACTCTTCGTCTCAATGTGGCGCCGAATGCGGCAGGAACGGATGCGGTGAAGGCGGCCGAGGCAGCCTATCAAGAAAGACTACTCCGAATGGAGTTGGAGGATGGCAAATCCCTTCTTGCCAATCTCTTGGAGGAGAGGAAGAAGAATAGCGATGTATGGGCTAAGGTTACGGAAACGCCGTTGTCGTCTTCTTTGGATGACATCACCGATGGGCGTGGGTTCGACTTCTCCGATTTCGAAAATGTCTATATCGTAAAGGTGCCTGTTTCCGAGCCTTGGAAAATTTGGGCGTATGTTCCGTATGGTGATTGTAAAAATTGTCCGTCTGTCGAACATCAAATGGCAGTTTCTAAATATTGGTTCGATGCTTATGGTGCGGTTCCCGCAATCGTTGGGCAAGGCCGCGTTGCCTATGTCCTCAGTCAGTTGGTCTATTATGTGAAGGAGGCGGCAATGGAACAGTATGCTTATTGTCCGGACATTTTGGAACAAAGCGGCTGTACGATTGCAACATTGGAAAACTCTATTAAAAACGATAAGGTTTGGACTTTCCGATGGAGTTGATAAGGCAGTGAATTGTCACAAAATAGAATCCCCGGGATTTTCAAATCGAAATTTCCGGGGATTGTTCTATCAATTAAGTTCTTCAATCAATTTGGCTCTTATGCTTTTGTATATCGCCATGGAGTCGGGGCTGATGGGTTCAACAGAAGGAGACTCCATTTTCAATGGATTGATCGGCGTTTTGTCCTTATAGACACGAAAGTCGAGGTGGGGGCCGGTGGAGAGACCCGTGCTGCCGACATATCCGATGACGTCGCCCTGCTTGACGATTGAGCCTACCTTTAGGTTGGCGGCAAACTTGGACAAGTGCATATAAACGGATGTGTACATGCTGTTGTGTTGCACTTTGATCATGTTGCCTGCGCCCGAATGGAAGGCACGGTCGATGACGCGTCCGTCGCCGATGGTCATGACGGGAGTCCCGATAGGAGCCGCATAATCCACGCCGTGGTGAGGACGGCAAATTTTCAGAATCGGGTGCATTCTGCTGTTGCTGAAGTGCGATGTGATACGGGAATATTTCAATGGAGCCTTTAGGAAGGCTTTGCGCAAGTTGTTTCCTTCGTAGTCGAAATAATCCAGACGGTCGCCACGCTTGAATGGAATGGCATGGAAATCGGTTCCGCAATGGTTGAATATGGCGCACTTGATGGAGTCGATGGCCACGAAGGAGGTGTCCACCCATACCTCGGAATATTTCACCTTGAACTTATCGCCTTTCTGTAGTCCGAAGAAGTCGATGTTCCAAGCGTAGATGTTGGAGAGTTCGTAGGCGAGTTGGAAGGGGATCCCTTGGCCCGTGATTGCGTTCCAAAGAGAAGAGGTGATTTCGCCCGCGACCAATCGTTCTTTGATTTGTTTGGGTTTCTCCCTCTTTTCGGCTGTTATGCTGTCGCCGAACGAGAAATCCACATATTGGAGAGCGTCGATTTCGTAAACGAAGTGTTTCGTGGGGCGGTCGGCGGCTAAAGTGTCGATGAAAAGGGCGTATTTGTTGCCTGCCCGAATCTTCCTCACGTCAAATATTCCTTTGGAATGTTGCGCCATTTGGTTGATGGAGGCTTGAGTGATGCCGAAGGGGGTCAATATTTCACTGAGGGTTTTGTTGTTTTGGATTTTCCCATTTACGATTTCCATGTTCTGTATGGGTATTCCGTAAAGAGTGGCGGGTGTCTCTGCAACGACTTCGATCTTTTCGGCCTTTGTCGAATCCGGTTCGCTTGTCGTTTTTTCTTGAGGCTGTGGATTCTCTCCGCATGAAAAGGAGAACAGCGAGAAGAGAGCAATTATGGAATGTTTGATTTTCATGCTATCAGTCTTGTATTAAAAAAATAAAAGCGTTGAAGAAATCTCCAACGCTTCGTTTAGTTGCGGGGACCCGACTCGAACGGATGACCTTTGGGTTATGAGCCCAACGAGCTACCAACTGCTCCACCCCGCGATGTATTCAATTGAACTGCTTTGTTTCTCAATTGCGATGCAAAGGTATTGCTTATTTTTGATACTGCCAAATGTTTGGAGAGAAAAATGTGTGAAAAGTCTATAAAAAGTCACGAACTTGACATCTGTAATGTTTTTTGCCTTGAAAAAGGAGGATATAAGGCTGAAAATTTTTTTTATTACATCCTTTTTGTATAAATTGCGATTGAAAAAAGGAACTGAGCCGGACGTTGGCTGAAGTCAAAAGGGGCTTGGTGTCCTATGTATTTTGAAAATTGACCGCTTATGAAGGAGAAATTTCAATTGGAGTATGTATTTAGCAACATTTCAATGAGTGTGTTGTGGAATAGCATTAGTACGCCATCGGGTTTAGGCGAATGGTTTGCCGACAAGGTGGATTTGGATCCGAATGATCCGAATGTCTTTGTGTTTTATTGGGGCAAGACTTGCCAGACCGCTCGATTGTTGAACAACAGGACGGGAAGTTATGTGAAATTCCGTTGGGATGATGATAAGGATGACGAGGCAAAGCCTTATTTCGAACTTCGTATGTCGTATGTGGAGTTGACCAACGACGTAGTCCTTACAATTACCGATTTCGTAGAGGAGGATGAACGCGAAGAGGCGACGAAGTTGTGGGAGACGCAAGTGGCTGCGCTGAAGATGGCGGCAGGTCTTTGATGCTTGTCTTTAAGAGTAAATAGGTAATCTCTGCTATAAGGGCGTCTTCTCTTGAATAAGGGGAAGGCGCTTTTTTTATTCGATTAAAAACAAAAAAAAGAGCAGTCTCCTGCTCTTTTTTATTTCTTGCTCTTGTGATTAGAACATAGATCCGTAATCAGCAAGGATGAATTGGAAAATGCCACCTTGTTGGCTTACACCTTCAGCAGAAACAGAAGAGTATTGACCTTGAACTTGGATGGTCTTTCCGCTCTCCAATTCTTTTGCGTACATAGAACCGACTAACTTAGTGAAGCCGCTTGTCTTGCTTACCTTTGAAAAGTAATCGTTTACGTAAGCCTCGTCAACACCGTAGGCATAAACGGCTACTTGCGTCATGTCGCCCATAGTTGTCGTGCCTCCATAGACTAATTTGCCAGACATTTCCGGAAAATCTTTCAACCAATCGTTTTGTTCTACGATTTTAGCCCAAGTTGTTGTCTTTGCGCCGTTGTCGTCGTCGTCATCATCGTCGCTGCTACAACTTGAAAGTGCAAGTGATGCACAAATTGCCAACATGGCAATCATCAATTTTTTAATCATTGTTTTTTTTGTTAAATGTTTAGTATGTCGCAAATGTATAAATTTTAATCAATAACATTAGGTTTTTGATTCGAATTTTTTGTCAGATAAAGAAAGATGTCGTTGGGGGCGGTGCTATTCTTGTAATTGGGTATTCTCGACCTTTAAATAATCACAATTAGTGAATTAAAATTGTAATAGTCTCGTTTTTTTAGAGTAAATTTGCGAGGAATAATATTATTTGATAAAATGCGTATAAAGCGATTATATTTGTTTTTGATAAAAAGTTATTTGGGGACGTTCTTGGCGACGTTTTTCATTTGTCTTTTTGTCGTTTTGATGCAGTTTTTGTGGAAGTATGTAGATGAGTTGGTCGGAAAAGGGTTGGACTTTTTCGTCATTGCGCAGTTCTTCTATTACGCTGCTCTGTCATTGGTGCCTATGGCGTTGCCGCTTTCCATCCTTTTGTCATCGTTGATGACGTTCGGAAACTTTGGCGAGCGACTGGAACTTTTGGCCATGAAGGCGGCGGGAATTTCGCTCTTCCGCATCATGCGTCCGTTCATCTTCTTCATCGCTTGCATTTGTGTCGGCGCGTTCTTCTTCTCGAACAACGCCATGCCTGTCATCCAAACGAAACTTTATACTTTGCTCTATTCCATGAGGCAGAAGACGCCTGATGTGGATATTCCTGAAGGCTCTTTCTATAGCATTGCGCGTTATAATATATATGTTCGCCAAAAAGACACGAAACGTCAGTTGCTCAAGGACTTGATGATTTATGACCTTTCGAAAGGTGTTCACAATGCGCAGGTCTATGCCGCCGATTCGGGTAGAATGAGTGTTTCTGCCGATAAGAGTTCGTTGGTGCTAACCCTCTATTCGGGTGAGTCTTTTGAAAATTTGCGGGAGCAAACGAATATGATGACGACGGTTCCTTATCGCCGTGAGACGTTTGCCTTCAAGGAGATGATGATTGATTTTGACTCTAACTTCAATATGGCGGATGCTTCGGTGGCTTCCAATAAATATATGGCCAAAGACTTGGCTGCCTTGTCGTATGCCGTGGATTCGTTGGCTGAAAAGGTCGATAGTTTGGCGCGCCACAACTTTATTGAGAACAGAGGAAATTACTTCAATCGAACGGTCTATAACTTCAAGCCTGTGAGCCGTGACTCGTTGGCAAGTTATGCCGAATATTCTTCGGAAAAATTGTGGGCGAAACTCACGACCAGTGAGAAGAAAAAGGTATTCGACCGATTCATTTCGTGGTCGGAACGTCAGCGTTCAGGCGAAGAGTTTTGTGCGACGGAGGCTGGCTCGGTCAGCAAGTCGATGAGACGCCACGATATCGAGCGTCACCGTAAGTTTACGCTTTCGTTTGCTTGTTTGGTGTTCTTCTTCATCGGTGCGCCGTTGGGTGCCATCATCCGTAAGGGTGGTTTGGGTATGCCGGTGGTTATTTCGGTCATCCTTTTCGTTATCTACTATATTATAGACAATATGGGTTACAAGATGGCGCGCGAAGGCGTTTGGTATGTGTGGAGCGGAATTTGGATGAGTACGGCTGTGCTCTTCCCGTTCGGCGTATTCTTGACTTATCAGGCGGCGACGGACCGAATCGTCTCTTTGACTGAAATTGGTTTTGTGAAGAAGATCATCAAAATCTTCAAAGAGATGAAGGAGAGAAGAAGAGTCGGACAATAAAGTGATTTTGAAATAGATTTCGGGACGAGAAGTTCCCTAATAATATATAAAGTATATGTTTAAGTTGAATACAATAGAAGAGGCGATTGCCGACTTCAAAGAGGGTAAGTTCCTAATCGTGGTGGATGATGAAGACCGTGAGAATGAGGGCGACTTCATTACGGCGGCGGAATTGATCACGCCAGAGAAGGTGAACTTCATGTTTACCAACGGTAAGGGGTTGGTTTGTGCGCCGATTACAGAAGACCGATGCAAAGAGTTGGGCTTGGATTTGCAGGTGATGAACAACACATCATTGCACGAAACGCCGTTCACCGTAACGGTCGATTTGATTGGAAACGGTTGTACGACAGGTGTCTGCGCTTATGACCGAGCCGCTACAATCAAGGCACTTACGGATCCTAATACTCGTCCGTCAGACCTTGCCCGTCCGGGCCACATCTTCCCGCTTCGTGCGCAAAACAGAGGTGTGCTTCGCCGTGCAGGACATACGGAGGCTGCTGTTGACTTGGCTCGTTTGGCAGGCCTTTATCCAGCCGGTGTCTTGGTGGAGATAATCAACGAGGACGGTACAATGGCTCGCTTGCCTCAATTGATGGAGGTGGCTAAGAAATACGATATGAAGATCATCAGCGTGAAGGATTTGATTGCCTACCGCTTGAAGTCTGAATCGCTCATCGAGAAGGGAGATATGGTGGAGATGCCTACTGCTTATGGTCACTTCAAACTCATTCCTTTCCGTCAGAAGTCTAACGGACAGGAGCATGTGGCTTTGATCAAAGGCGAGTGGAAGGAGGATGAGCCTATCCTTGTTCGTGTACACTCCTCTTGTGCAACGGGCGATATCTTCGGCTCTTTGCGTTGTGAGTGCGGCGAGCAGTTGCACATGGCTATGCAACGCATTGAAAAAGAGGGCAAGGGCGTTATCGTCTATATGAATCAAGAAGGTCGCGGCATTGGTTTGATGAATAAAATTCGTGCCTACAAGTTGCAGGAGAACGGTTATGACACGGTCGATGCCAATGTTCACTTGGGCTTCAAGCCGGACGAGCGCGACTATGGTGTGGGTGCTCAAATCTTGCGTGAGTTGGGCGTTACGAAGATGCGTTTGATGACGAACAATCCAAAGAAGAGAATCGGTTTGGAAAGTTACGGCCTCGACATCGTCGAGAATGTCCCAGTGGAAATCACTCCAAACAAGTATAATGAGTTCTATATCAAGACGAAAAAGGAGAGAATGGGTCACGACCTCCACAATGTCTAATTAAAAAGGGATATTGTTGGTCTTGGCACGAAATGTGTTGTAAAGATTTCAAAGAACTCTCGTTTTAACGAAAGGATAGAGGTATAAAAAATTTAAAAAATTAGTATAATGTTAAGCGTATTATTACAGGCTGCAGAGGCGGTAGAGGTTACCGAGCAGCAAGTGGCAGAGTTGAACTTGTTCGACATGGCTCTCAAAGGTGGTGTTATCATGATACCATTGTTGATTCTTTGCTTGTTGGCCGTTTATATTTTCTTTGAGCGTTTGGTGGTTATCAAGCATGCCTCACAGAAGGATCCTTCTTTTATGGAGAAGATCAAGGATTATATCCAAGACGGAAAGATTGAGGCGGCTCTTGACTTGTGCCAAAATACAAATACTCCTTATTCTCGAATGATTGCAAAGGGCATCAGCCGTTTGGGTCGTCCGATGAACGACGTTCAGGTAGCGATTGAGAATGTCGGCAACTTGGAGATTTCAAAATTGGAGCGCGGTCTTTCGTTGTTGGCTACGATTGCGGGAGGTGGTCCGATGATTGGATTCTTGGGTACGGTAATCGGTATGATCGAGGCCTTCTTCAACATGGCTAACGCAGGAAGCAACATTGACGTTACCATCTTGGCTGGTGGTATCTATACGGCAATGGTTACGACCGTAGCGGGTCTTATCGTGGGTGTCATCGCTTATTTCGCTTACAACTACTTGATTTCAAGAGTAGATAAGGTGGTAGGTGACATGGAGTCACGCTCACTTGAATATATGGATATATTGAACGAGCCAGCAAATAAATAGGATCTAAAGCGATAATGATAAGACATAAAAAAGAAGAAATAAGGCGGAAGCGGGATTTAACATGTCGTCAATGACCGACATCGTGTTCCTGCTCTTGATTTTCTTTATGTTGACCTCTACGGTGGTTCACCCGAGTGCCATCAAGTTGATTTTGCCTCAGGGCAAGTCGCAGACTTCTGCCAAACCGTTGGTTCGCGTCATCATTGATAAGGACCTCAACCACTATGTGGCGGCCAACAAGGACAAGGAGCGCTTGGTGCAGTTGGAGGAGATTGAGCCATTCTTGCAACAGCAGGTGTTGGAAGAGCCGGATATGTATGTCGCACTTTATGCCGACGAGACAGTTCCGCATGGCGAGGTGGTCAAGATATTGAACATCGCAAATGAAAATAAGTTCAGACTGGTGATTGCTACTCGCCCTAAGTGAGGCATCGCTTAAGTTTAATTAGGGAAGTTGGAAAGCTTCTCTGTAAAGAATAGATGGTCGATGGATCTTTATAGAAAGTCGAATATTACCGGTTGGGTGGGTACACTGATCTTTTTGGTGTGCCTCCTTTTGGTGTTGTTTTACTGCTCGTTGTCAAGAATTGTTCCCGACTCTGAGGAGGGTTTGGCCGTTGCGTTGGGTGTTGACGAAGTGGGGGGAGAGGGCTTTTTTGAGCCTACGCCTGCCTCTGAAATAGAGGAGGAGCCTACTGACGCACCTACGGAGACACCGGATAGCGATCCTGTTGCTGGAGAAGAGGAACTGATGACTCAAAACATTGAGGAGTCGGTGCAGGCACCCGAGGTGAAGAAGAAGGTGGAAAAGACGAAGGAACAAATCGAGAAGGAGCGTAAACTTGCCGAAGAGAAGAAAAAGAAAGAGGCTGAGTTGAAGGAGAAGAAGCGTCTTGAAGCGGAGGCAAAGGCTAAGCGTGAAGCCGAAGAGCGTATGGCAGAGGAGATTCGTAACCGTGCGAAAAATGCTTTCGGTGGTAACGGGGCCGGAGGTTTGGGCAACAACGAAAGTTCTGCCGGCAAAGGTGGCGATGGCTCGACTGGTTCAAAAGGTAACGTGAATGGAGATTTGGACAATACCGGTCTTGAGGGTTCTGCCAAGTTGGGAAGCGGCGTCTCTTGGTCATTGGGTGGCCGTAGTTTGGTCGGCTCATTGTCGAAGCCTCAATGTCGTATGACGGAGGAGGGTGAAGTCGTGATTCAAATTGTGGTGGATAAGGACGGAAATGTCATCAGTGCAGAGCCTGCTCGAGGAACGAAGGTCGTTGACCAAGCAATGCGTGAGGCGGCAAAGAAGGCTGCGATGAAGGCGAAGTTCAATCCAAATCCGAAAGGTAATAACCAGACAGGAACGATTACTTATAAGTTCTCTTATAAATAACTAATATAGAAACAGATAAATCAATATAGAAGATGAAAGCATTTTTGTTTTTAGCAACTGGATTTGAGGAAGTTGAGGCTTTGTCGCCAGCAGATATGTTGAAGCGTGTGGGTGTGGAGGTCGTATCGGTTTCCATCACGGGCAAGAAGGAAGTGACAAGTTCACACAACGTGACGATTACGGCAGATGCCTTGTTTTGGGAGACCGACTTTTCAGGAGGCGATTTGTTGATTCTTCCAGGCGGAATGCCAGGTTCGAAGAATTTGGCGGCCTTCCAACCGTTTGATTCCTTGTTCGCTCAGTATTTGGCTAAGGGCAAATATTTGGCGGCTATCTGTGCGGCTCCGATGGTTTTTGGTAGCAAGGGATTGTTGGACAAGCACGATGCTTGCTGTTATCCTGGTTTTGAGTCTGAATTGAAGGGGGCGAACGTAAAGTATGACAATGTTACGGTGTCGGGTCAGTTCATCACCGCTCGTGGCGCAGGTGTTTCTGTCGAGTTCGGCTTGAAACTGGTTGAAGTTCTTCAAGGAAAGGCTGTAGCCGACAAGTTGGCCGATCAAGTCATCTTTACCTATAAGAAGTAAGTCGGAAATCGTTTAGAATAGATACCCACGATATTGGACGAGGTTCAATGTCGTGGGTCTTTTTTTTATCTCCTAAGGTCGTCTGTTTGGGGAATTTTGCCTCTTTTATTGAATGAGAATTTTGTCATAAATGATGTATCCCCATCGACCCTCTTTCAAATGGATTGGAATGTTGCTGTAAGGATAGAAGTGGAGCCATTCCGTTTCTCTTTCGATGAGTTGCCGCGTAAAGTAGTTGTCTTTGAATTCTATGCGATAACTCTCTTCGTTAGTGTATCTTTGGGTGGAGTATTTGTCCGAATAGTTGTTGCTGATGAAGAAGATAGCCATTGGTAGCAATCCTCCGAAAAGGGGATGGGTTATCCAACGGATGCTGTCGGTGTTGATTGTCAGTAAGAGTAGCGTACAGGGTACGATGATGCCTATCAGAGGAATCCAGAACGGGATGAGCGTGCTGGTGCCTATGAGCAGATTGCCGAATGTGTCGATGGTGAGGGCGATGCCCAGCAGACCCCATTCGATGGGATGGATATCGTTCTCGAATCGGGAGATGCTTTTGAACTTCGTGTGTGGAAATGTGAAGTAGGCGAAGATCCCAGACAGGGCGGCAGGCACAATCCAAGCGTTGGGCGAATCAATGATGGAAAGTTCCGTTAAGTTGTCGGCGACGACGAATGCTACGGCGTTGATGATTGTCAGTGCCAGCAGATAGAAAGCGATGTCGCTGTACTCGTTTATTTGGAGCATCTCCTTGTAGTATTTGGAGTTGGAGAAGTCCTTATAACGTCGCTGAGCGAATTCTCTTGCTTGTTCCTGTGCGTAGTTGCGTCGCTCCTCCTCGCGTTTCGTCCAATAGTTGTTGCTTTGTTTACGCGAAGTGAGTTGAACGTATGCTTCGTTTATTTTGATGAAATCTTCGTGTGCAGTAGGAGACGGGTTGAAGTCGGGGTGAAATTCCTTAGCCTTGCGTTTGTATGCCTTTTTAATTTCTTCGATGCTGGCATCGGGTTGAACCCCCAAAATCTTATGGTATATGCTACTTGTTTGCATTTGTTCTGTTTTCATTCAACAACAAGCCTCTCGATGATTCATAATCCGTGCCATAGAAATGGTCTTTGGACCAAGGAAATAGGCTTTCAATGTGGAGATAAGAAGGCTTTCTTATTTTGAAACGAACCAGAAGTTTTCCTTACGGAAAGTTTCTGGTTCGTGTTTTATTTGTTGTTGAATTTCTGTTGGTTAGAAATTCATCTTCATATTTTCTGGCAGAGGAGACTCGAAGGAGATGCGTTGGCCGGTGGCAGGGTGGCGCAATGTCAATTTAGCGGCGTGAAGCGCAACTCTATGCAAAGGCGAAAACTCCGAGCCGTATTTCTTGTCGCCGGAAATCGGGTGGCCGATACTTTGCATTTGAACGCGGATTTGGTTCTTTTTGCCGGTCACCAAATTAATCTTCACGAGGGAGTATTTGTGGTTCTTCTTCAATGTCTCGTAGTGTAGCACCGCTTTCTCTCCTCCGTTATCCGTTGGGCTGGAATAGACGATTTTAGATTTTGGAGATTCCGTCAGCCAGGAGGTGATGGTTCCCTTGTCATTTTCCATCTCACCGTCCACGATGGCGTAGTATATCTTTTCGAGTACGTCATGGTGCCAATATGTTTGAAGCGCCTCTTGAACCTCTTTTGTCTTGGCGAAGAGCAGCACGCCCGATGTTTCGCGATCAAGACGGTGGACCACATAGACGCGGTTTTTCGGACTCTGTTTCTTTTGGTGGTTCATGATGATATGGAAGGCGGTGGCAGTCTCCTTCTTGTCTGTTGCGATGGAGAGCAGGCCTTCTGCCTTGTGAACGACGATAAGATAGTCGTCCTCGTAGAGGATTCTGAGTTTAGAGTGGTGTAGGCCGCTTTCTTTGTTACTGAAGTTGATACTTACGACATCTCCGTTTTTGAGCGGATGGTTGAATTGAGTGACGATATGCTCGTTGACCGATATCTTTTGATTGGTCAGTAATGTTTTGACGGCTGTACGGCTCATACTTCCCATCTTGTTCATCACATAGTCGAATAGTTGAGCCTCCTCCTTCACATGGAAAGTGGTTGAGCGTTCTTTTTTACGACCTCTTTTTTCTGGCTCGTTTTTGAGTCCTATTCTTGGGGTGTTTTCTCCGAGTAACATAGTTGATATAAAACATATTAAGGAGACGGATAAGCCCTTCTCCTGATGTTGCAAAGATAACAAAAACTGATGAATATTATGAGGTGGAGGAAAGAAATAAGCGGGGAGGTCGAGAGGCAGATTGCAGTTTGGTTGTCGGTGAAATCTAATTCGTTGGGGCTGTGTTACATAAAAAAGAGTTTGTTAACTTTTTTAAATAGGGAGTTTTCCATAAACCGATTAAATTTGTGGCAAGTTTTTTTACGTTACTATAAATTAGTGTATTACTATGGGTAGATATATGCCATATAGGGTGGTTTTCTTTTTGGCACTTTGGCTCATTTCCTCTTTGGGGGTGGAAGCGAATGCGCAGAGAGCAGTCTCTTCGAGGCAAGGCCGGGGCGTTGTTGAACGGGGCACTGCTCATCACTCTGCTCGTCGTCATAAAAAGGGTCATGTCACAATCGTCGTTCCAGAGGTAGTGATTGTTGAGGAAGAGGTCGTTCCGGTTGTCCCGGTCGAAGTGGTGGAGGTGGAGCATTTCGACACCATATATACCCCCGTTTATTACTTGCCCGAGCCGATAAAGGGGCATTTCTCTACCTATGCGGGACTTCGCCTCTCCAGGGCCGATGTGGCAGAGACGTTGTGGTCGGCAGATGCCAGTTTTAAGCCAGGACTCAATTTGGGTTGCCGCTGGGATTTCTATCGTGTGGAAAGGAAATATTCGGCTTATAATGCTTTGGATTTGAAATATGAGTTGATCCATTATTGGGTGGAAACTGCTGATGGCTATGAGCATCATTCATTGAATTTCATGGATTTTGACTATCATTTCGGGTTCCGTTACTTGCGTCCGAACGGAGATATCTGTGCGGTGGGTTTTGGCCCATTGTTCGGTTTCTCCCCTTACGGAAGAACAACCACCGAGGAACGAAGTTATAACTCTTTTGAGGACGGGCCGTTTAGGTACAGGTTTCAATACGGCGTGGATCTGGAGGTGACCTATACGCATGGAAATCTCTTCTTCTGCGTGGATTGGATGCGTACTTTGAATGAATTTAGGATGGGGGAGACGACGATACAGGTAGGCCGAACCCTCTCCATTAATGCAGGTTATAGATTTTAATGGAAGGAGGTGAATCATGAATGTTTTGCAAAGATTATTGTTAGCGGTTGGACTCGTTTCCCTTTTCTCGACAACTTCTTATGCTCAAATGAATAGGTTGCAGCAACAGCAAATGCAGCAGATGGGGCGTAACATGGAGATGCAGGAGCATAGGGCGGCAATGGCTCGTAACGGATCGGGTGTGCGACGTAATTTGGGCGTTGAGACGGTTGTGATGCCTGACGGCCATATTGTCGAGTACCACCACGTCAACAAAGGACCGGTCGTGGTGGATTCTATTCCGTATGTATCAGAGATGAAACTCCATTGGGTCCCTTTTGTGGCGATGAAACAGACGAGATTGTTAGAGCGCCATATTTCTTCCTCTCCTTTCAAACCTGGCTTTAGCGCAGGAGTTCGTGCCGACTGGTACAAAGATGGTTGTAACAGTTTTTATATCTCTACGGGATTGAACTATGCCATGATGAATTTGTTTTACGAAGGAGAAGCAAATAGGCCTTTCTCGATAAATACGAAGTTGCATGTGTTTTGTGTACCGATCTTTGCCGGTTATCAATTTAGGTTGAATGAAAACATGAAACTCGGATTGGGTGTGGGCGCTCAATTTGGTGCGTTCATCAGTGCGGAATCAAAGGAGAAGGGGCGCGCATCTTATAATCCTTATGGAAATTTTGATTCGACGGTTGGCCCTGAACTGTGGTTCTCGTATAAGCATCTGCAGTTTGGCTTTCAATACGATTGGGGCTTTCAAGAGTTGGTATATCAGCAGTCTGCTTTTGTAGAATATGAATCGTCCAATCGCCAAACGATGACATTTCATCTTGGCTACCGTTTGTGGAACGAGTAGGGTGAGCAGGGAACCCACAGGGCACCCACAAGGGGTGCCCGTACATCGGTGGATATAAAAAAAGAGGGGATCTCCTTGGTGGGAGAATCCTCTCTTTTCTGAAAAAAAACAAATGAAAATGAGATTCTAATTTTTGAATGATAAGCTTTCGCCTTCTGCCTTCACCACGATTGGTTTGTCTTTGTCGATGGCTTGAGCGATAAGGCTCTTGGACAACTCGTTGAGCAGCATTCTTTGGATGACACGTTTCACTGGTCTTGCTCCAAATTGAGGGTCGTAGCCCTTCTCTGCCAATAGCGAGATGGCCTCGTCGGTAAGTTCCAACTTCACCCCATTTTGCTCCAACATCTTTTGGATGCCCTTGATTTGTATGTGGACAATCTCCTTGATCTCTTGCTCGTTGAGCGGTGTGAACATGATGATTTCGTCAATACGGTTCAAGAACTCGGGGCGGATAGTCTGCTTCAACATCTCCAGAACTTCATTCTTGGCACTCTCGATGGTCTCTTCTCGATTGTTGTCGTTCAATTTCTCAAACTTCTCCCTAATCAAGTTAGAACCAAGGTTGGAGGTCATGATGATGATGGTGTTCTTGAAGTTGACAAGACGGCCTTTGTTGTCGGTCAATCTTCCGTCGTCGAGCACCTGTAGCAGGGTGTTGAACACGTCGGGGTGCGCTTTCTCGATTTCGTCGAAAAGTACGACAGAGTAGGGCTTGCGTCGGATGGCCTCGGTCAATTGTCCGCCTTCGTCATAGCCCACATATCCTGGAGGTGAACCGATGAGTCGGGTGACGGAGAATTTCTCTTGGTATTCCGACATGTCAATACGCGTCATCATGTTCTCGTCGTCGAATAGGAATTCCGCCAACGCCTTTGCTAACTCGGTCTTACCTACGCCCGTCGTACCCAAGAAGATGAACGAACCGATTGGTCGCTTCGGATCTTGCAAGCCTGCACGGCTACGGCGGACAGCATCGGCAATGGCACTGATGGCATCGTCTTGGCCAATGACACGTTTGTGCAGTTCGCTCTCCAAGTTGAGCAACTTCTCCTTCTCGCTCTGCATCATCTTGCTCACCGGTATGCCGGTCCAGCGGGAAACGATGTCGGCAATGTCTTCGCTGTCCACCTCCTCTTTGATGAGGGCTGAATTGGATTGGATCTCCTTCATCTTCTCTTGGCATTCGGCAATCTGCTTCTCGGCATCTTTGATCTTTCCGTAACGAATTTCGGCTACGCGTTCGTAGTGTCCGTCGCGTTCGGCACGGTCGGCCTCGAATTTGAGGTTCTCGATGTCAATCTTCAACTGCTGTATTTTGTTGATGACCTCTTTCTCCGAACTCCATTTGGCGCGGATGACTTTGCTCTCTTCTTTCAAGTCGGCAATCTCCTTGTTCAATTGATCCAACTTTTGTTGGTCGGCCTCACGTTTGATTGCTTCGCGCTCGATCTCCAACTGCTTGATTTCACGCTCTTTCTTGTCGAGGCTTTCGGGCACGGAATCCATTTGCAGACGGAGACGTGCGGCTGCTTCATCCACCAAGTCGATGGCCTTGTCAGGCAAGAAACGGTCGGTGATGTATCGGCTTGAGAGTTCCACCGCACTAATGAGGGCATCATCCTTGATACGAACCTTGTGGTGGTTCTCATACTTCTCCTTCAGTCCACGAAGGATGGAGATGGTGCTTGCCTCATCTGGCTCGTTGACCATGACGATTTGAAAACGACGCTCCAATGCCTTGTCCTTTTCGAAATACTTTTGGTATTCGTCGAGGGTGGTGGCACCGATGGAACGGAGTTCGCCACGGGCAAGGGCCGGTTTCAAAATGTTGGCAGCATCCATAGCGCCTTCGCCTTTTCCGGCACCCACGAGCGTGTGGATTTCATCGATGAAAAGGATGATTTCGCCATCGCTTTGGCTCACCTCGTTGACCACGGCCTTCAAACGCTCCTCAAACTCGCCTTTGTATTTTGCTCCAGCGATGATGGCGCCCATATCCAAAGAGTAGATCTGCTTGCTCTTCAAGTTTTCTGGCACATCGCCGCGGAAGATACGGTTGGCCAATCCTTCCACGATGGCAGTTTTACCCGTACCAGGCTCGCCGATGAGGATCGGGTTGTTCTTGGTCCTACGGCTAAGAATCTGGAGCACACGCCTAATCTCTTCGTCACGGCCGATGACAGGATCCAACTTGCCGGTGCGGGCCTTCTCGATTAGGTTGATGGCGTACTTGTTCAACGAGTTGTAACTCTCTTCTGCCGATTGGCTTGTTACGTTGTTGCCCTTTCTTAACTCATTGATGGCTGATTGCACGCCCTTTTCGTCAAGTCCTGCATCCTTTAAAATGTTGCTGGCTCCACTTGGGGTGGTTAAGATGGCCAAAAGTATAAATTCGATGGAGGTGAACTCGTCACCGGCCTTCTTTGCATAATCGCTTGCTTTTTGGAGCACTTCGTTGCACTCCCTTGATAGGTAGGGTTCGCCACCATTCACCTTGGGGCAAGCGTTGATGGCATTCTCCACTTTCTCTGCAATTCGACGTGCGTTTACACCGAACTTGTTGAAGATGAAGTTTGTCACGCTCTCGCCCTTCTCCATGATGCTGCTGAGCAGATGGACTGGCTCGATGACTTGTTGGTTACGCCCTTGAACTATCTGGACCGCCCTTTCGATGGCCTCCTGACTTTTGATTGTAAAGTTGTTAAAATTCATAGCGTATAAATTTAATTAGTTGTTTATTCGTGTCGAGTTTCTTTGTCGCCCGACAATAACGATTCTTCAAAATGCTTGCCAATGCCGAAAAAAGAGCGTTTGAATAAATATTGTCATGACATTGATGATTTTAAATGACAAAATGGCAGATTATTACTGCTTTTTGTGTGAAGTTATGGCAGAGTATGGGTCGTGAATTTCTAATTTTTAAAGCTCTAAGCAATTTGGGTTGTTGCTATCGAGATGGGCGGGGTGTTGACCAAAGTTATGAGAAAGCGAAAGAATGGTTTGAAAAGGCGGCGGAGCAAGGCGATGCGCTTGGTCAATTCCATGTAGGTTGGCTTTATTTCTGTGGTTATGGTGTCGAACAGGATTACAAGAAATCTTTAGAGTTTTGGATATTGTCTGCCGAGCAACGAGACGAGACTGCTATGTTTAATATAGGTACTCTCTATTTAAATGGGCAGGGCGTGGAGAAAAGCTATGAGAAAGCAGTGGAATGGTTCAAGAAAGCAGCGGAGGAAGGTCATGACGAGGCCATATATATATATTAGGGCAATGTTATGAAGAGGGTGCAGGTGTGGATAAAGATCTGCTGCAGGCAGTTCGTTGGTACAATAAAAGTGCTAATAGAGGACATTCCGATGCGAGAAAGGCGTTGGAAAGATTAGAGCAGGAAGGGCATGTAGAGGTATTGATAGTAAGAGCAAAATTCGGAGACGCAGGCTCTCAATATAAATTGGCTGTGTGCTATGAAGAGGGTAAAGGAGTTGAACAATCTTTTGAAGAGGCGTTGAAATTGTATAAGGCTGCGGCATCTCGTGGGCATGAAGCGGCTGCTGCGGCATTCGAAAGGTTGTCACCAAAGGTTGTTGATCCCGATTTCGGCGAAATTGCTTATCGTGGTAATTGTCTATGGAAAGGAAAGCTTGCTGCCAAATTCTATGGCAAGAAGTGCGAATTGGAGGTTGAACTCGAAGGTTCGTCTGTAGATACAGTGAGTGACGCACAGCGGAAGGCGTTTGCTGAATACCAGGAGAAGAAGGATGCCTTCTTCGAAACCATGCTGCAGAAGGCAAAGCAAGTCTATAAAGGTGCGAGTGGGAAACGGCAGAATAAAATCCTTCCCCAAACTCTTTACATCGACCGTCAAGGCAATTATGGATGGGAGTGTGTCTCGGCTTGGAACAAGAGGAAAATATCGGTTATCCTTTCCGATGGCGATGTGCGGCTGGCGTATGAAGGGGGTACTATACCACTATGATGAGGTGAAGGAAAGCCGAACAAAGAGCGACTGGAAGGTGGGCGAGATTGTTTATGTTAATCTGTTTGGCGAGTTGCAGCCATTCACCCTACGTAGGGCTGATTCTGAACGTTATAAGGATGAACCCGAAGAAATCGTTAATGGCAAGTTGACCGACGAAGAAGTGGAACTTTTGAAGTGGCTTGTTGATGACCTGAAGACGGAAGATATAGCTGATGAAGTGTTGGCATATTGCAATGATATTTATGAAAATATCAGTTATTATAACGAGGAATCGGGTGAATATGAGGATGCAAAGCCGATAGAAAAAACAGAGTTGTTGGATGAAGTTGCTCTTGAAAAGGTATATTTGAATGTAAGGGGCGGCCGGAAGTTTAATCATATGCCAGACATCTCCATTGCTGGCGAATGTAGTTGCGACGAAGATCATGGAATGGCCATAGGTTTCCGTAACAAGAAATTCTTGGCTGTTGGGTCGGAAGATTTCTCAGGTTTCTAAGCGGACGAAATCGCATAGAGGGACTATCCGAAGATGATGGGCTTTGTAGGGTAGGGCGTTGGTCCTATTTGAAAGGCAGTCGCAGACTGCGGAATGTCCTTGCTTATCTATGTTGAGTGCTGTGTGTTTGTGCGGAATTGTATATGTGATTCCGCCCAAACGTATGATTAAATGAAAGGGGAAGTTGCGTTTTGTTCCGAATTGCTCAATATCGAGGCACTTTCGCTCTTTGTTTTCGCCTTTTTTTTCTTTTTCTTTGTGAGAAGCTGTTTAAATTTTTCTAAAAAATTTTGTTAAGCATCAGAAAACAGAAGGC
>JAKSLA010000090.1 GCA_024401455.1 Paludibacteraceae bacterium
CCAATTGTCGTCAAGCCCTCTGGAAGATTGATACTTGCCAGACTGCTACAACCACGAAATGCATAATATCCAATTGTCGTCAAGCCCTCTGGAAGATTGATACTTGCCAGACTGCTACAACCATCAAATGCATCACTTCCAATTGTCGTCAAGCCCTCTGGAAGATTGATACTTGTCAGACTGCTACAACCTTCAAATGCAGAATTTCCAATTGTCGTCAAGCCCTCTGGAAGATTGATACTTGTCAGACTGCTACAATTATGAAAGGCCCAATATCCAATTTCAGTAACACTATTCGGAATTACAACACTGGCTAAGTTGCTACAACCTTCAAATGTGCTGCTTTCAATTTTAGTGACGCCATCTGGAATTGTTATGTTTGTCAAGCTACTACACTCTGTAAATGACAGACCTCTAATTTCAGTGACACTATTAGGAATTACAACACTGGTCAAGTTGCTGCAACCAGAAAATGTACTATTCGCTATAAATGTAACTTCCGCCTGAATATCAACATCCTTAACCCTTGTGCATCCTTTAAAACAGTAAGTTGCAAAGCTGGCAACTCGAAAAACGCCATTGCTTGTCGCAATAGTTTTAGGTATGACGACACTCTCTTTTATATCGTCAGCATATCCATATACTTCAGCATAAGTATTTAATTTGCTGTCAACTTTTAACCTATACCTCACTCCCTGATAATCAAGCAAAGTCTCGTCATCCACCCTATGTGCCTTGCATTGTGGGCAGACTCCCTTGGAATCGTATGTATCGTCGGAATGGACTTTAATATGGCAATACGAGCATTCCTGAGTGCATCCTTCACCCTTCATGTTGTGTATGCCATCCTCTCTTACCATTCCGCACAATTCGCACGCTGACGTACATTTTATGCCATCAAACTCGTGGTCGTGCAATGTCAGCCACAAGAGAAATTCCCCATCATCTTCTTCAACGCTTGTCATATATTTCTCACGCTGATTGTTTGAAACGAAACAGCTTCCTGCTTCGTAACTTGGGAGTGTCCAAAGATCTGGTGCTATATCTACGCCCGTCCAGAAACGGATACCAAACTGTGCCTTGTGTTCGCCCTCGGTCACCAATGCATCATCGCCAGTGGCAAAGCTGAAGCCGTCTAAAACATTGTCATTGAAATGAATGTCGCTATTCCACTGTTTAATACCCGTTTCATAAGCATAGTTGCCTATCACCCTTGCTGTGCCACCTACCATAAGCTTTGCGTAAGGTAATTTGTCGATTCCACCTCCATAATATAATGTTTTATTACCAGTGATGGTTCCACCAAGAAGAGTAAGTGATCCACTCCATAATTCGATACAGCCAGCACAACCTGTTGCATAACCACCTGTAATGACACCCGTCTTTGCAGGAGAACTATCCTTGATGGTCAAGTCAATTAAGCTGCCCTCCATAAAAAAAACACCGTAACCACTTGGTTCAGACAGGTTTCTGTCCAGCGTGTAACCATTCAAATCGAGTACGATGGATGTCTCAGCAGGGAAAATTGCCTCATCCTCTGCCGTTGCAACAATATCCTGCGTCAGCACTATTGTCGTAGGCTCTGTTGCACTCTCCATGGCTGCCTTGAGCTGTGCCCATGTGGTGATGTTCTCAGCCGCCGACACCGAACTGATGCCACAGATGAGGCATAGCATCAGAGGGAGTAAAAATTGAAAAAGTTTCTTCATGATATATTCAGTTAAATTTATTTTTATGAGTATAGGTATCCTGTTTTACAGATACACCATCGCAAACTGTAAAATCGCCGTTTACCAGACCAGCGAACCAATAAAGCTGGTCAGCATTGGCGATGGCATAGTAACCTTCATAACTTGCCTCAAGACCGAGGCTTTCTGCGTTCTCGGCTGTAACAAGCGTTGCGGGCTTCGACGGAGTGATCTCGGCCCACGCACTCATTGCGCACACAAGAGAGAAAAATAATAGAATTATCTTTTTCATGATTTAAATATTTATTTGAATGATATATTATGCTAAAAACAAAAAGCCTTTCGCAGAAGTCCGAAGACACCTACGAAAGGCTTATATATTGATATACACGAATATAGGCGGAAGTTATTTTACCCTCCCCTATTATATAATCAACTGATTTATAACAATTTATAAAATAATAAATTTTCATTAGTCGTTAAAACTGATTTCGGGCAAAAATACGGACTTTTTTTTGGATAACAAAATGGAAGTCAAATCGTATCACGGCTTTTTTTTCCAAGAATATATCCGTATATTTGCGGCGAACTATAAAACCATTAAACCAATTATCTAAAAAACATGAAACACGTTTTCTTCACCATTCTGGTGTCGTTGCTGTTTTCGTCAGCAACTTTTGCAGAAATGCAATCCGTAAATGTAGGAGGGCAAAACAGACAATTTTATGTACACGCCCCTAAAGGTTTGACGGACAACCGTCCATTGTTGATTTCCTGTCATGGTATGGACCAAGACATTCAGTACCAAAGAGGTATGGCAAAATGGGAAGAAGTGGCAGACACGGCCAACTTCCTCGTCGTTTATCCTGGCGGTGGCACGGGATTCTCCACATGGGACATCAGCGGAGACAAAGATGTAAACTTTATTCTCGCCATCATTGATGCCATGCAACAAAAGTACAGCATTGACCCCAACCGCGTCTATATGTCCGGATTCTCCATGGGCGGCATGCTCACCTACCACCTCATGAACAAGATTGCCGATAGAATCGCGGCATTTGGACCTGTATCGGGATACCTGATGCAAGGGCAAGCCTTCCAAAGCGCAAGGCCCATCCCTCTTATCCATGTGCATGGTACAAGCGACAGTGTAGTTGGCTACGAAGGCTCGGGAAATGCCGTGCAAGGCTGGGCAAAACGCAACGGTTGTAACATGACGGCCACCACAACACAGTACAACAACGGCTTCCCAAATTGCAAAAAAGAGGTATGGACCGGAGGAGAATGCGAAACTGAAGTTGTCCGCATTTCATTTAGCGGACGTGACCACGAGCACAACAACAGCGGCGCATTACACACAAGCCGCGAAATCTGGAATTTCGTAAAGAACTACTCGCTCGACTGCGGCAAGGTAAATTCAAACGGCATCAGTTTCTCTTCCCCTTCTGCTGGCGGCAAATACTCAGACGGTGACCTCCTCCCTATTTCTATAAAAGTGGGCGGCAAACTTGAAGCCAAGCAGATCGTACTCACACTTGACAACGAGCCTTTGACTACCCTCACCTCGGAGCCTTGGAGCACAGAGTGGACGGCCGTTTCGGGCAACCACGTATTGAAAGCCGTTGCCACGATGGAAGACAACTCTGAAATGGAGGCTCAAACTAAGTTCTTCGTCAATGTTCCTCAAACGCCTTATAGCGGCACGCCTATCCAAATTCCAGGCACAATTGAGGCAGAAGATTACGACTTGGGTGGAGAAGGTTACGCCTTCTACGACACGGACGAAATCAATGAAGGGAAAGCCTACAGAGAGGACGGCGTTGACATCGTGGACAACAAGAAGGGAGGTTATGCCATCGGCTATACCAAATCGGGAGAATGGTTGGAATACACGATCAACGTCCCTGCCAATGTAGAATGCGACATCGAAGCAAGCGCTTCTAACGGAAACACAAACTTCGAAATCGAACTCCAACTCGACAACGAGAAATTGTGCGTACTCAGCGGAAACAAGACGGCGGATTGGGACACTTATTCAACCATCTCCACAAAAAACAAAGTAACATTGCCAGCAGGAAAACACATCATCAAAGTTCAATTCTTGAGTGACTACACCAATCTTGATTATGTGAAATTCTCTGGTGACCTCCCCGGTTCCAGCCATCTCAATAAAATCGACGCAGAGGCAAACGCCATCAACCTCTACCCTAATCCAGCGAAATCATCTGTCAAGGTCAGCACACCTTCCCCTATCGAAAAGGTCCTGATAATGACCATGAGAGGAGAAGTCGTAATGTCATTGGCCGCTGCATCTAACGATTTAGAGATCAACATTTCCAATCTTGCGGCAAGCAACTACTTAATACAAGTAATCACCCAAGATATGGCAATAACCAAGAGATTGATAATCGAGAAATAAATCATGGCAAACAAATAGTTTTTCATCACAGGAACGCTTGCTCTTAACGGGGCAAGCGTTTTTTTTCGCGCTATGGTTGTTAACCCTCGCCTTAAATTCTTAGAAAGTTATAGACACAACACGAAATAGAACAACAAACCCAACGAAAGAAAAGCAAAGAAGTAACGCCATTGGTACGTTCGGACAAACTGGGGTAACCCATGAGAATGATCCTCATTTCCGCACCAAGCCGTCAACAACAAACCAAACATCATCACCAGAAGCGGAACAAATTGAATAAGTTTGAACAAATCCAAACCCAATTCAGACTCCATCAACAAGACCAAACCGAAATAGACGACCGCTACCGCACAAGAAGAGCAATAGACCTTCTTCACTTTTGAAACATTTGATTCTAAGGCGAACCATACAATCATCGCAGCCTCTCCGACAAGAGGAATGCAAACAAATGATTCTCGAAAGAATACGGCAATAACCATTGCCACAAGCATCACACCGGCAAAAGCCTGAACCTCTGTCACAAAACGGTCAACAGCCGCTTTGACTACGCTTTCATCAAAATCTTGGAATATCATAAAATTACAATCAAATGAAATGGGGCATCCGAAGACGCCCCAATATAAAAAAAATCCATCATTCTCCATGGCATTACCGCCATTCCCCAAGGGCGACGATCACCATTTTGAGAAGTTTCAACCCGCCTGACAATTTCCACCAAATCGCAAATTTTAGGAGTTCCCCTTACTCTTTCGCTCTATTTCGTGCAAATTCTCCATCTTTTTCTTCTTCAAGAACTCATAGATGGTATCAAGGTGTTCGGTCACCTTCTTGTTTCCAAATTCATATACCTTGGAAACCAATCCGTCCAAGAAATCACGGTCGTGAGAAACGACAATCAACGTTCCGTCAAAATCTTTCAACGCCGCTTTCAAGATATCTTTCGTCTTCATATCGAGATGATTGGTAGGCTCATCGAGAATCAACAAGTTGACAGGTTCAAGCAAAAGTTTGATCATCGCCAAACGAGTACGTTCACCACCCGAAAGCACCTTCACCTTTTTCGTCGAACTCTCGCCGCCGAACATAAAGGCCCCCAACAAATCCTTGATTTTATTACGGATATCACCCTTTGCCACATCATCAATCGTCTGGAACACCGTCAGTTCACCATCCAACAAAGAGGCTTGATTTTGGGCGAAGTAGCCAATCATCACATTGTGTCCCAAAGTCAAAGTTCCGCTATGCTCAATCTCCTGCATAATACACTTCACCATGGTGGATTTACCTTCACCGTTCTTGCCGACAAAGGCCACTTTTTCGCCACGTTCAATCGTAAACGAAGCGTTTTGGAAGACAAGATGGTCGCCATACGACTTGCCTACACCATCGGCAATAACGGGATAACTACCCGAACGCGGTGAAGGCGGGAATTTCAACCTCAAAGCCGACGTATCCTCCTCATCCACTTCAATCAGTTCAAGTTTTTCGAGCATTTTCACGCGCGACTGCACCTGCAAAGTCTTGGAATAAGTACCTTTAAACCTCTCTATGAACTCTTTGGTCTCTGCAATCATCTTTTGCTGCTCCTCATAAGCCTTCTGCTGTTGTTCGCGGCGTTCCTTGCGGAGTTCAAGATAATGCGAATAGTTCACCTTATAATCATAGATACGCCCCATCGTCACCTCAATGGTACGGGTCGTAATATTATCGACGAAAGCGCGGTCGTGAGAAATAACGATAACGGCTTTAGCGCTCTCCACCAAAAATTCCTCCAACCACTGGATAGACTCGATATCAAGGTGGTTGGTAGGCTCGTCGAGCAAAATGACATCAGGCTTTCGCAAAAGGATTTTCGCCAACTCGATGCGCATACGCCAACCTCCACTGAACTCCTTCGTTGGCTTGTTGAAATCCTCTCGAACAAAACCAAGACCCAGCAAAGTCTTCTCGACGTCAGCCTCATAATTTGTCTCTTCGATGGAATAGAACTTCTCGCTAAGAGCCGAAACCTTCTCGATCAGTTCCATATAACTATCACTCTCGTAATCCGTGCGAGTAGCCAACTCATTGTTCATCCGTTCAATCTCCTGCTCCATGGCAAAGAGTTCAGCGAAGGCCAAAGATGCCTCTTCAAACACCGTTCGGTGGTCTTCCGTCATCAGATGTTGAGGCAAATAGGCAATCACAGTTCCTTTAGGAGCCGAAACCGATCCCCTGGTAGGTTGCTGCACCCCCGCTAATATTTTCAAAAGAGTTGATTTTCCCGCTCCGTTTTTACCCATAAGAGCGATACGATCCTTCTCGTTTACTTGAAACGAAATATTTTCAAACAACGTCGAGCCAGAAAACTCGACCGTCAATCCATCTACTGATATCACAAATCTCTATTTTTTCTGTTATTATTCTTCTTTCCGCTGCAAAAGTACACAAAAAAAGTGCGTCAAACCATTTATACTGGCCTCTATTATTCTTTTTTCTTCAAATAATTGAATATTTTTTTGGTGGTTAAATAAAATAAATGTAATTTTGTGCCGTTATAAAAAAGGAAGGAGATGAGAACCAACTCCTTCGCTGAGACAAACTATTGTACTACGAGTTTCAATACGTTCTTTTGTGATCAATCGCGGGACTTTTCTTTTCTCGCACATCCAAAAGCAAATCAGGCAAACTTTGGCACGATATTTGTTCTAAACAAATTGAATTAGAAAAGTATTTTTTTCAGCATACTAAATAGTTTCAGTTCGTTTTATGTGATTAATATTTTACAACGGTCATCCTTGTGGGAACAACGATGACCGTATTTTTTTATCAGTTCGTTACACTAAAATTATAATTATTTGAAGACTCTTCCAAATTTTCAGAATACTTTATTTCATAAAATGTAATAATCTTGACTTTGGTTAAGTTTATAACATTTTTACAATAGAAATCAGAGCAACTATTTCAACGGGCATCGACCATTGAGAGACACTAAAGACTAAAAAAAATCAGACACTGACAGATTGGCTACCAATACAAAAAAAGAAAAAAAAGGCGTACAGCCAAAGCCGTACGCCACTTAATAACTCAAAGGCCAAGTCGATTTGTACTAACGGTTTAACCGCTTCCTCCTGTATTCAGCCTTCATTTTGGCAGAACCTGAGCCATGCGCCCCCTTGACATAAGAGGTTTTTTTAGCCTTGGACTTTACTTTCCCCGGCTGTTCTTTATCGCGTCCCGATGATTTTTTAAACACGGAACCCTCCATTATAATTTTTTCTAATCCGTCCATTTCCGTAACTAAGTATTAGGTTGATCTCAAATGCAGCGCAAAATTACAAAGTAACCGAGAGAATTGCAAATCACTCTTCAACTACATAACATAAATCAACTCTACCCATCAACATTTAGGCTCGTAACCGAGTTCTTTTGCCTTTTGCACCATATAATCGTAAGCCGGCTGATACTCGTTAGGGATAACTCCGTCGAGGATTGCATCCTTTATAAACGACTTGATCGTTCCTACCGCTTGGCAAGGAGGCAAATCAAATATTCGCATAATCTCGTCGCCTTGAATAGGAGGTTGAAAATTACGGATTCTATCCTTCTCGTCGATATCCTTCATTTTCTGCATAACGAGTTTGAAATTCTCTTTATAGCGCTGCTGTTTTTCCTTGTTTTTAGAAGTGACATCCGAATCACACAAGAGCATCAAGGACTCCAAATCGTCTCCCGCATCAAAAAGGAGCCTTCTAACGGCCGAATCAGAGACGCCATCATCCACCAAAGAGATAGGGCGCATATGCAAATCAACCATCTTCTGGACAAACTTCATCTTCTCGTTCATCGGGAACTTCATCCGTTTGAATATACCCGGAACCATCTTGGCTCCTATATAATTATGGTTATGGAATGTCCACCCGATCTTGTTGTCCCAACGCTTCGTATAAGGCTTGCCTATGTCATGGAACACCGCTGACCAACGCAGCCATAAATCATCCGACTTTTCGGCCAAAGAGTTAAGCACTTGCAACGTGTGCAAGAAATTATCCTTATGCCCTCTACCCTCCTTCTCTTCCACACCTTTCAACTTATGCATTTCCGGGAAAATGATCTCCAAAAGTCCTGAACGCTCCAAAAGATCAAAACCGACACCCGGCTTAGGCGAAGCGACAATTTTATTCAACTCATCGACAATACGTTCTTTGGAGATGATGCGAATACGCTCTTTGTTTTTCTCTATGGCATAGAAGGTACGTTCCTCTATATAAAAACCCAACTGCGTAGCGAAACGTATGCAACGCATCATACGCAAAGGATCGTCGCTAAAAGTGACATCCGGATCAAGCGGAGTACGGATGATACGCGTCTCCATATCGCGCAACCCATTGAACGGATCGACCAATTCGCCATAGCGATCCTTATTTAGGCAAATAGCTAAAGCATTGATAGTGAAGTCCCGACGATTCTGATCATCCTCCAATGTTCCGTCCTCAACTATCGGATTACGAGACTCACGATGATAAGACTCCTTGCGCGCACCGACGAACTCCACCTCGATGTGTCCACGCTTAATCTGAGCCGTGCCAAAATTCTTGAAAACAGAGAGGTGGGTACCTTTCCCCATACGATTGGCTACAGCCTGCGCCATTTCAATGCCGCTGCCCACCACCACTACGTCTATGTCCTTAGAAGGGCGCTTAAGAATCAGGTCTCGGACGTAACCTCCAATCACATAACACTCCAACCCCAAGTCATCTGCCACCTCCGACAAAATCGTGAATATCTTATCATTCAAACAATACTTCTCCATCAATACTCCTAATTTGTCCACAAAGTTAGTCATAAAATGGCGATTAGTCATTAATTGTTAATGATTAGTTGGCAATTATTTGTTTTCATTAACGTCCCCCATTATTTTCTTATCATTATATTTTTTACATTTGCCCTAAACTTCACATAGAAAACCATGAGTGCAAAACATGACATACAAGACATGTTGGACAAACAGGTCATCGACCAACAGACAGCAGAAAGGATTCGTGAATACTATGAATCCAAAGCATTAAACTTCGAGGTAACGACCATCATCAGTGCTGTAGCCGCCTGCTTGGTGGGAATGGGAATCATATCCATCATTGCCTACAACTGGGACGCTCTGCCAACCTCTATTCGAGTACTGCTTTCCTTCGTCCCGTTAATAGCATCGTCGCTTCTTTGCTTCTATGTTCTGAAAAAGAAATCAGAGGAAAGGCCATGGACAGAATCGGCGGCCATCTTGCAAGCGCTCTGCTTTTCGGCAAGTTACGCCATGATCAACCAAATTTATCAGATACAAGGAGACATTTCAACATTTGTCTGCATCGTAGCACTGGCCTCCCTTCCACTCGTGTTCCTTCTGCGATCGACAGGGCTATCTCTCCTTATCCTGCTTCTTTCAGCAACACTTAAGCCGGCACTTGATGAATTTATGAATA
>JAKSLA010000091.1 GCA_024401455.1 Paludibacteraceae bacterium
GATACTACTCTTCCATTCACTCCATCGGGAAGAAAGATGTGCCGTTGCACACTTACTGCGACATCTCCATCAAACTGGAGAAAGACCCATCAACAATCGACGTCTCTAAACTTTTCATTGCCAAACTGAATGAAAACGATTTGATAAGCGGGTCGGCCGGCGGAAAATACACCGATGGCTTTTTGATCGGTGCGACAAACGCGCTCGGAAAGTTTGCCATTGCTGAAGACAAAACGCCTCCCGTCATCTCCGCTGTCCATACCAAAGGATTGAGGAACTATCCTGTCCTCGTCTTTCGCATCGGCGACGGTCTGTCGGGCATCGCCAACATTGATGGTTACATTGACGACCAATGGGTCCTTTTCGAGCATGATGCCAAAACGCACACCATACGTTACGCTATCGACACGAAAAAATTCGTGAAAGGTAAAAGCCACGCTTTCAAACTAATCGTAACTGATTATTGTGGCAACAAGGCTATATATTCCAGAGTCATCTTTTTGTAAAACAGTTTTATACAAATATAGGAAATGGGTTCCTTCAAAAAAATCAAAGCGCTGTTCCTTGCTTCGCTCTTAAGTTTGAGTTGCCTCCAAGCAGGAACAAATATATTAGTAGGAAAGAATGCATCTGAAGATGGATCATCTTTCTGCACCTATTCGGCAGACTCCTACAATCTTTACGGAGAACTTATCCACTACCCTGCCTACGAATACTCCAAATACACGACAACAGACATTTATGGGTGGGACACACACAAATACCAAGGCAAAATCAAACAAGTAGCCAATACATACGCCGTACTCGGTAACATCAACGAACACCAAGTTTGTATAACAGAATCGACCTTCGGCGGACGTAGTGAGTTGATCGACACCACGGGCGTTTTGGACTACGGTAACCTTATTTACATTACGCTTCAACGGGCAAAGACGGCCAAAGAGGCCATCGAAGTAATGACAGACCTTGTCGCCACTTACGGTTATTGCAGTTCTGGCGAAACCTTCTCCATTGCAGACCCTAACGAAATCTGGATCATGGAGATGATCGGCAAGGGTCCTGACATCAAAGGTGCCGTTTGGGTGGCCATGAAAGTGCCTGACGACTGCATTTGCGCCCACGCCAACCACTCGCGCATCTCCAGTTTTCCAATGAACGACCGCGACAACTGCCGTTATTCTAAGGATGTCATCTCCTTTGCCAAGGAGAAGGGCTATTTCAACGGAAAGAACAAAGACTTCAGTTTCTCCGACGCTTACGACCCCATGGGATTCACCGCACGCCGATTCTGCGACTCCAGAGTCTGGAGCGTATTCAGAAGAATTAATCCCGACATGGAGAAATACATCGATTACATTCTCGGCAAATCAGACGAGAGAATGCCTCTTTGGGTGAAACCGACAAAGAAAATCACACTGCACGAGCTAAAAAACCTCATGCGCGACAGGTTCGAAAACACACCTCTCTCCCTTGACAAAGACCCTGGTTCAGAACCTTTCGGTGCACAATACCGCTTTGCTCCTCGTTATTGGCAAGTGGACGATGTCGAATATTTCCACGAGACGCCAATCGCCGGACCACAAAACGCCTTCTCGTTCGTTGCCCAGATGAGAAACTGGTTGCCAGACATGGTCGGCGGCGTGCTTTGGTTTGGTGTTGACGATGCTACTTTCACCGTCTATATTCCTATCTACTGCGGAACTACCGCCGTACCAGAATGCTTCCGTGCAGGAAACGGTAGCCTGCTGAAATTCTCTTGGACTTCAGCATATTGGGTATTCAACTGGGTTTCCAACATGGCTTATGCTAAATACGAATACATGGAGAAGGACATCAAGAAGGTGCAATTGGAAATCGAAACCAAATTGGAGGACAATTTGGAGGTTATCGAGGTGGCCGCAAAATCCCTATACTCCAAATCTCCAGAATTTGCCGCAAGGTTCCTTACTGAATACTCTGAAAACCAAGCCCTCATCATGATGGATCAATGGAAGGGCCTCGGCGAGTTTCTCATGATAAAATATTGCGACGGAAACATCAAACGCGAGCGTAATCAAAAGTTCATCGACAATGGTTGGGGTGTCCCTGACAAAATCATCCAACCGGGTTACTCTCCTCAATATTACAAAAATATCATCGACGCCACCGGCACACGATACAAAGTACCCGAAGAGCACAAATAAGTGCGCTTCTCATAGGCATCGGAAACATTTCGATGCCTTTTTTTATGAGAATCCCATGAATGAGGCGCCTTGGGAATAAATTAAATGAGGAATAAACAAAACGACCTTTATTTCAATATGTTCATAGACATACACACCCATAACACAACGGACGACGACAACGTCCTCGCTATCATCAATTTAAAATGCCATGAGCCTTTTCCTACCAAGGAAGGCCTCTATTCGGTAGGCATACACCCTTGGGATGTGTCTGAACACTCACAAACAGAACTTTTTTCACTCTGCCCACACTTACCCAACAAACAAATCGTTGCCATTGGAGAAATTGGCTTGGACAAAATATCCGATAGCGATTGGACACTACAAAACGCCGTGTTTGAAACACAGATAAAAATGGCTAACGCAGTACAAAAGCCCATCATCATCCATTGCGTTAAAGCATACAACGAACTTTTAGGATTCAAGGGGTTAATGGAAACGCCCGCCATTATACACGGGTTCAGAGGGAAACCGCAACTCATGAAGAGCCTATGCAACGCGGGCTTCTATTTCTCTTATGGACAGAAGTTCAACGAAGAGACGTTAAAAGAGACACCCGCCGACAGACTGTTTTTAGAAACAGACGATGCGAACACGACCATTCAGACCATTTACCAACAAGTGGCAGAAGCCAAAAGATGCGAGGTCTCTTTCTTGGAGCAGATGATCGAGACGAACTTCCGAAAAATCATACAACAACGCTGAAACCTAAAAACGACCTCCAGCACCACCACCACCGGAACGGCCACCGCCAAAACTTCCACCAGAACGGCCGCCACCTGAGCGACCGCCGCCACCACCACTGCTTCCCAGAAAAAAGAGAGCCAACAGAAGGTACTGCAATATAGTCCACAGAATGCCAATCCAAGATATTCCAGACACTTTGCAATAGTTCTTATTTCCAGCCTTGTCCAAGTAATAATACGTATTGCCCGTATGCCAAAACGAATCCCGGAAATTAAGCAAGAGCTTTTTGGTCGTCGAAGGCGTCTTAATATCCACCTCTTTCGACTTATGAATCTGGAGATATATTAAATTAGGGATTAACAGGACTAACCAAAGCGACGTTCCCATGAAAAAAAGCACGATAAGTGTAGCAATGAGCGAAACAATCCAATCATCCTCCTCATCCTCAGCGAAGACTCCCGTACCAGTTTCACCGGCGTCTTGACTAAAAGAGTTGATCACTTCTGCATTATTTGTCAAAATAGAATATAGGGTATCAACCGTACTTGTAATCGCACCGTCCCAATCGCCTTCCTTCAACCTTGGCACCATCACTCTATTTTCCACCCTTGCACAAATGGCATCGGGCAAATCACCCTCCAAGCCAAATCCCGTGCTAATGAAATAACTTCTATCCAAAGTAGCCAATGTAATCATAAGTCCACGATTCGTTTTGGCATCTCCAACGCCATATTTATTAAACACGCTTAGAGAAAATTGGTGAGGATCATCATTATCCAATCTTTCCACCACAACCACCAATGTCTTGACGCCAGCGGAATCCTCCAATTGATGAAGCACATTCTCTATATGAAGAACGCTATAATCGTTCAGAATGCCATCCGGATTACTTGTGTACATCGGATAGATGCCCGTCTTAGGAAGCGGAATATTATCAACATTATAACTGGCAGCCTTTGCCGCCAAAGTTGAAAAAACGACAAAAAAGGCAACAAGGAGAAAGTTTAAAATCCTACCACCTCGCATCATCTTATTTATTGCATTCATGTCTTTCATAATTCATTTACAATCAAGGCCAATCATCATCAAGACCTTTTCTTTCAAAACACAAATATATAAAAAATTTCACATTTACTCATATTCTCTCAGGGCCACCACCTTGAAAAATCGCAGTCTAAACACAGACATCATATATTTTCATTTAGATTTCTTTCTATCAATAAAAAAGAGTAACTTTGCACCTAATTGTAAATTAGGTAGAAAATGCAAAGCACTACCCTTTTACTATAAGTCACAATAATTAATAAAGGCATAGACATGCACAAATCTGGATTTGTAAATATCGTAGGAAATCCTAATGTGGGAAAATCCACATTGATGAACGCCCTCGTTGGTGAGAAAATTTCCATCATCACATCAAAGGCACAAACAACCCGACACCGTATAATGGGAATCGTTAACGGAGAGGATTTTCAAATCGTATATTCAGACACCCCTGGAGTTCTGAAGCCTAATTACAAATTACAGGAATCCATGCTGAACTTCTCCACAAGTGCATTGTCTGACGCCGACATCATTCTTTATGTGACGGACGTCGTTGAAAGCAGCGAGAAGAATCAAAGCTTCATCGAAAAAGTTCAAAAGAACAGTGCGAAGGTCATACTCGTCATCAACAAGATAGACCTTTGCGAGCAGGCCAAACTGGAAGAGTTGGTCGAGAAATGGGGCAAACTGCTGCCCAAAGCAGAAATCGTTCCCATTTCTGCCATCAACAACTTCAATTTGGACTATCTGCTAAAAAGAATTAAAGAGTTGTTGCCAGACTCTCCGCCGTTCTTCGAAAAGGACGCTCTCACCGACAAGCCTGCCCGCTTCTTCGTGACAGAGATTATCCGTGAGAAGATTTTGACAAACTACGACAAGGAGATTCCTTATTCCGTAGAAGTTGCCGTCGAACAATTCAAAGAAGACGACAACCTCATCCGCATCAATGCCGTGATCTACGTTGAGAGAGATTCGCAAAAAGGCATCATCATTGGTCAAAAGGGACACATGCTGAAAAAGGTCGGAACGGAAGCCCGCAAGGACATTGAGACTTTCTTTGACAAGAAGGTCTTCTTGGAACTATTCGTCAAGGTGGAAAAAGACTGGCGCAACAAAGACAGCAAGCTGAAAGCCTTTGGCTATCAACTTGATTAACTTCAGGTGACCTCTATAAACTCACCGATTTTAAGAAACAAATTTAAAAGAAATGAGCAATCTTGTAGCTATAGTAGGAAGACCTAACGTCGGCAAATCGACGCTCTTCAACAGACTCACGCAAACCCGCAGAGCCATTGTCAACGAAGAGGCAGGAACAACAAGAGACCGTCAATACGGAAAAGTCTTGTGGAATGGTGTTGAATTTTCCATCGTTGACACAGGCGGTTGGGTGGTCAACTCCGAAGATATTTTCGAAGAAGAGATCCGCAAGCAAGTACAAATCGCCATCGACGAATGTGACCTCATCCTCTTCGTGGTGGATGTCCACAACGGAGTGACCGACCTCGACACGCAAGTGGCAAAGATCCTTCGCCAAAGCAAAAAGCCTATCATCGTCATCAGCAACAAAGTGGACAACTACGATATGCAATATGCTTCTGCCGAATTCTACAGCCTCGGATTGGGCGACCCATTCTGCATTTCGGCCATGAACGGCTCGGGCACGGGAGACTTGCTTGACATGGTATTGGAAAAGTTGCCCAAGAAGCAAGAGGAGGAAATCGTAGAAGGATTGCCTCGCTTTGCGGTTGTTGGTCGTCCAAACGCCGGAAAGTCGTCCATCGTCAACGCCTTCATCGGCGAGGACCGTTATATCGTAACAGACATTGCAGGAACAACCCGAGACAGCATTCACACACGCTATACAAAGTTCGGCTATGATTTCTTGTTAGTCGATACGGCAGGTATTCGTAAAAAAGGAAAAGTGACGGAAGATTTGGAATATTTCTCCGTCATCCGCTCCATCCGTTCCATCGAAGATTCCGACGTCTGCATCCTTATGATCGACGCAACAAGAGGCATTGAAAGCCAAGACCTAAACATCTTCCAACTCATTCAGAAGAACAAGAAGGGATTGGTGGTATGCGTCAACAAGTGGGACTTGATTTCGGAAAAGGATTCAAAGTCAACATTGACTATGGAGAAAGCCATCCGCGAAAGAATGGCTCCGTTCAGCGATTTTCCAATCATCTTCACCTCCGCACTGACCAAGCAGAGAATTTTCAAGGTGATCGAGACCGCCATGGAGGTTTATGAGAATAAGAACAAGAAGATTCCGACAAGCAAACTAAACGAATTCTTCTTGCCGCTCATCGAGAATTATCCACCTCCCGCAACCAAAGGCAAATACATCAAGATCAAGTATGTAATGCAAGCCCCAGAGACAAGCATCCCTACTTTCATCTTCTACGCAAACTTGCCTCAATATGTCAAGGACCCGTACAAACGATTCTTGGAAAACAAACTCAGAAGTAACTGGGACCTAAGCGGAACACAAGTGAATATTTTCATACGTCAGAAGTAAGAGGTCTTTTATAAGGGGACTTCTATAAATTACATGCAGACTCGTGGAATTTATAGAAGTCCTTTTAATTTCACTAAAATATTTCGTTAAGCATCAGAAAGAGGCCTACTGAATCATTACTATTGTAGATTCTACTTGAAACTCCTATTGAGGACTCGGCACTGCGCTGGAAATTTCTATCTAAGCACAAAAATTCACTTGCACATCTAAAATCTTTTTTATAACTTGCCATTGATTATCGGAGAGATTTATCATCTTTTGATCACATCAAAACATATTATGGCAGCAACACTGAACATCCTGTATCTTATATATGATCAAAATACAAACAGTAAGTTTTTCTAAAGACGCAACATTTACATCTAAAGAAGATGAAGCAGCAATCCAATTGAAGGAGAATCTTCAAGAGGAATTGGCTTCGTACCCGGATGCAAAGGGAACCATCTATATCATGACCAGCATACGCATATTCGGTCAGAAACGAAATGACATCGATATGCTTGTAATGGGTTTCATTGACAATCTGACACTAAAGAATGTCAATACGAAAAACTATGATGTGGTAAGGGAACTGGATGTTAAGAGTTTTATCTGTAATATTGAACTTAAATCGCATTCTGCAAATAATGTAAAGCGTGAAGGACCAGACTATATCGTTTCTTATTCTGGTGTTCCGCATAATGCCTCTCAACAATGTAATGAAGCAAAGTTCTCGTTATTCAATCATCTGAATGGCCAACTGTATATCAAGCCATTTATCTGTGATGTATTATGGTTCAATGGTTTGTCCAAGACAGATCTTTCTTATATGAGAGGTAGTGTGATAGATAATGCACTCCACAGAGGATTTAAGTTTAGAGATCTGGTAAATGTCATTCTTCAACAGGCTAATGTCATGAAGATTGATTCAAATCGTTTCTGTTTGGATAGTTTCTCTGATGGAGAAAACGAATACAAATCTATTGTAGATCTTTTTACTGAAGAAAGAAAACCACAGGGTCTTACCAAGCAAAAGTTCGAATTGCTAAGTCAGAAGAATACTGACGTTGAAAAGCTGCTAACGGATGCTGGAAATAAGCTGACTATAGTCACTGGTCGTGCTGGTACAGGTAAGACTGTACAACTACTCCAATTGGCATTCCTCCTCGCAAACGAGGATTATGCAAACCGTTGTCTGATTCTCACGTACAACAATGCTTTGGTTAGTGATATCAAACGACTTATTGACTATACCCCTATGCCATCAAAGGTTGATGGACGTACTGTATCTATCAAAACCATTCACTCTTTCTTTACGACATTGATGAATGAGGTAGGGATTTCTACGAAAAAACTAAATCCGACCAATAAGACATATGATGCTGATTATAATGAAGCATTGAAGTTGCTATATGACTTTATTGAAAAAGAATGTAAAAAGGAAGACATTGACGCTCTCAAGGAAATGGCAGAATCAACTGTTGATTGGGATTATGTATTGATTGATGAAGCCCAAGATTTTACGGATCTTGAGAAAAAAATTCTGTTCAAAGTATATGGCGCAAATCGATTGGTTGTGGCTGATGGTGTTGACCAGTTCATGAGAGTCGGTAATCGTCAGATATGGGAAAGAGGTGTAGAAAAGACACTCGTAAGAAAACCCAAAACAATGGAACTGGAGCGTAGCAGAAAGCAAATCTCGTTTCATTCGTAAATGCATTTGCCCGCTTGGCAAATCTCGATTGGAAAGTAAAACCAAATGATGAACTTCCAGGTGGAGAGATAAAGATCTATAGTCACTATACAGATGATATTCATAAAGAATTATGTAAATGTTGCAAAGATAACGGATGCGAGAACTATGACATATTAATATTGGAACCTCCTTGCATGATAGAGACAGGTGAGAATGGTTCCCATTTCAAATTAGCGAATGTCTATGAAGAGGTTGGCATAAAGTTGTATGATGGAACCAACTATAATAATAGAACGACTTATCCTACAAAGGATGAGTGTAGGCTCTATCAATATCATTCGTGTCGTGGTCTTGAAGGATGGTGCGTTGTCTGTGACGGATTGGACGTAGTGTATCAGCATCTGGTCGATAATTGGAAGCCAACAGGTAATGAACTGGGGTTTGATGAAGAAAAGATGAAAGAACGCTTTGCTATGTTGTGGATGATGATGCCTTTAACACGCCCTATTGATACATTGGTAATCACATTAAAAGACCCAAACAGCAAAATTGGAAAGAATCTTAAAGATTTGGCGGAGAGTCATAAGGATTATGTAGAATGGTATATAAACTAAAAACACTATGAATAAACTTAGTAAATTTATATCTTGGAACGAAGCTTTACTTGACTATTTCGTAAGAAATGGTTCGACAGTGTGGTATGTGACAGATTCAGTCATTGAGCATATCGGACAAAAATATGGAATTGTAAAAGAGGAAGATGTGACATTTTGTGATGATTTCAAAAAAAACATCTTGTTTGTTAAATGTGGAGGAAAGATTTCATCTGATCTTTTTTTTAGAGAGCGTATTAGCCCAACATCTTCTACTTTGCAAGTCATAGAAAAAGAATCTATCGGTGTCAAAATTCCTAAAAGAGAAGATGTACAAACATTGACAGACTTTGCATTATTTCTAGCAGGAAATAAGTTTTACTACTTAACTCAAGATTCAATATCAAAAAAATATGATACAAATAATAAGAGCTTTCTTGGTGATTATTTATACCTTTCATATATTATATTCATCTTATTGGGATATAATCAATATGGTAACCAGCAATGGTCAGGCGTAAAAGAACTTTTTTGTTTTTTTTTTCTTCAATTTCGTGAAAGTAGTTGTACTGGTGCTTCAAGATTTGCATCTCTTTTTGTCCGTGCAATAAATGTCGGATTGTTGAATAATCACTGTACT
>JAKSLA010000092.1 GCA_024401455.1 Paludibacteraceae bacterium
CGCTAATTACCAATTTTTCAATTAGTTATATTTCGTCGAACTGACGTTAATTTAATAATTTAAAAACAAACTATGGCAAAAATAATAAACGATCCAGTATTCGGAGAATTAGAATACAACGAGAAAGAAGGCTATTGGACTAAGAAGATTTTTCTTGGTATCCTGTGGGAAGATGATGAACAGTTAGATCTTATGGTCAAGTGTGCTAAAGATGAAGAAATAACAGACGCCCAGCGAAATGCCTATAAAAACTATATTTCAACTTTGGAAAAAACTGAAGAAGAAATACCTCAGTTAATACTATCATATTATAAGGATCATTATGAGGATATTGAAAGAAGATGGAATTTGGATGAAGACTTAAAAATCGATGTTGTTGACGAAGACATCTTATTAGATGGTTTTGATACGAAATCACTATTTATCGATCGCAACGGCAACTATGGCTGGTTAGTTAATTTGGTTTGGAAAAATAATCCAATTTCCGTAATTTTATCCGACGATAAGATCAGAATCTATGAAGAGTGGGCTGTGTTGGTATCAAACTATGAGAGAGTTGACGATGAAGTCTTCGGTGACATGGTTTATGATTTTGGTTGGAATAAATCCATCAAGATGGATATCAATGGGGAGAAAGGAGTTTGGATTGACGTTACTGCCGCTGCTTATCCAGGTGAGAAAATCACTCAAGAGCAAAGAGACTGCTACTTGGAGTATCAGAACAAGGAAAAAGAATATTTTGACAAGTTACCAGACGCATTGATGTCCTACTATTTGGAAAATTATGAGCAAATAGACGAATGGTGGGATGGTGTGCCTAAAGAATATAACAAGCGTAACATAACCAAAAAATCACTTATGGAGTTGATAGAAATCCATAAGATCTATTTTAATCGTGATGGAAAACGTTACGGTTGGTTGTGCGGTTGCGAATGGGATGATGTCCATGGACTAGGAATCACTCTTTCTGAAGATGAGATTCATATTGGTTGGGATGAATCGTTATTCGATTAAAGGAGATTATATCAGTTGTCCAAAATGAGGATTGTTAAGGGCTCATTTTTGATTATTGGCGATATGTTGGCGAAGCCAAGGTTAGCCGATTCCAACGCAGTAGGTGTCGGATTCGAGGTTAACCGATTCCATTTTGTCAATGGAATTGTACGAAATGGTGTCGGGGATAGAAGGAGTTGCAAATTCCATACATAAAATGTGTAAATAAACCCTTATAGAAAGGTATATATTAACACAACTGCTTGATTGGAAGCAAAATAAGAGAGGGAAACCTTTGATAATCCAGGGGGGCTCGTCAGGTTGGCAAGACATGGGTCGTTAAAGAGTTTGCAAAACGACACTACAAGTATTTGGCCTATGTGAATTTTGAAGAAGCTAAATAACATGAATTCGACGAATCGTAATTAAAAGAGAGTCAATTGGTTATCGAATGTGCGTTCGACATGAATGCACGGTTTCTTTGGGAAAAATCAGTAAGCGGCAATAGCCCCCAACATATTTACAACAAAGTTCTCAAAGCATCGATGCTTGAAAAGTGTATCCGATTATTTGATTATTTTCATGATTCATAAATGAAACTATGAAGATGGAAAGCGAGTTGCATTTTATCGTGATACGGCAGCCTCAATCTTCCCTATGTCAAAAAAAGATAAAAGTTTTATAGATTGCTCTATTTTCATTACTTTTGTGAGTTATGATAAGGCGACATGCTCGTAGCCGCAATTTTAAACTTATAATATGAATGCAATAGAGAAGGTTGGTGCATACTCAGAATTGATGGTTCGGACATTTACTGTTCCTGACCGTTGGCGTATGTTTTTCCGACAATATGTGAATGAGATTCAGAAACAAGGGCTTGATTCAATGGCGATTACGGTGATTATCTCGATTTTTATCGGTGCCGTGATTACGATTCAGATGGTGCTGAATACGGCAAATCCGCTTTTGCCTGATTATGCTACGGGTTTGGCTGTGCGTGATACATTGCTTTTGGAGTTCTCTTCCTCTATCCTTTGTCTTATTTTGGCCGGTAAGGTGGGGTCAAGCATTTCATCTGAGATTGGTACAATGCGTATTACGGAGCAAATCGATGCTCTTGATATTATGGGTGTCAATTCGGCTAACTACTTGATACTTCCGAAGGTTACGGCCTTTATGACAGTGATTCCAAGTTTGGTCATTGCCAGTATGTTCTTCGGTATTTTTGGAGGTTACTGCATTGCCTTCTTTACGGATGTCATCACGGTTCACCAATATGAATATGGTATTCAGTTCATGTTTAATCCGTTCTTCATTACATATTCTGTAATCAAGGGTATTGTCTTTGCCTTTATTATCGCTTCTATTGCTTCTTATTATGGTTATACCGTGAAGGGTGGCTCTCTTGAAGTGGGAAAAGCCAGTACGGACGCAGTGGTAAATAGTAGTGTTATCATCTTGTTGGCGAATGTGATGTTGACTAAATTGATGTTGTCATGATTGAGGTTAGAAATGTATTCAAGTCATTCGACAAGCCGGTTTTGAAAGGCGTTTCAACGGTTTTTGAGACGGGAAAGACGAATTTGATTATCGGTCAGAGTGGTTCGGGAAAGACCGTCTTGATGAAGAGTGTCGTGGGTATTCATCGTGTAGATGAAGGTCAAATCTTGTATGATGGCCGCGATATTACGAATTTCAAGACGAAGGAGAGAAATCATCTTCGCCGTGAAGTGGGTATGCTTTTTCAAGGTTCCGCTTTGTTCGACTCCATGACTATCTTGGAAAATGTGATGTTCCCGTTGGAGATGTTCTCCTTTGACCCGATAGATGTACGCCGCGAAAGGGCAATATTCTGTTTGCAGCGTGTGGAGTTGGGCCATGCCCTCAACCTCTATCCGTCGGAGATTAGTGGTGGTATGCAGAAGCGTGCGGCTATTGCCCGCGCTATTGTGCTGAATCCTAAGTATCTCTTCTGTGATGAGCCTAACTCTGGTCTTGACCCTAAGACCTCCCTTTTGATTGACCGTCTGATCCAGGAGATTACGCATGAGTTTAACATCACTACGATCGTTAATACGCACGATATGAACTCGGTGATGGAAATCGGCGAGAAGATCGTATTCATCAACAAGGGAGAAAAGTCGTGGGAAGGAACAAAGGATGATATTTTCAATTCGGATTGTGAGCCGTTGAATGATTTTGTCTTCGCTTCCAACCTTTACAAGGAGTTGCGTAAGGCACACGCTTACTTTCATGGAAATGAATGATGACTAACTAAATAGAATATACTTATGGCTATCTTTAATATTTTCAAGGAGTATAAACCTCGTAGAACTTTCAACTATAGGCCCATTTACTACGATGAGGATAAGGCGAATTTTGAGGAGAGGAAGAAGCGGATAGAGCAGGAAGTGGCTATGAGTAAGGGATTGGAAGTTACGTATCGTTCCAATTTGCGTAAGGGGTTCCTTTCTGAGAAGCGTAAGACTTCTTCCAGCAAGGTTTCTTATATGATGTTTGTAGTGGCATTGGCAGTTGTGGTGATATATTTTTGCTTCTGACGATTCCCTATTGTTGTTAACGAACTCATCTGTTCGGGTTTACCCTTTTGCTCCTGACTAATGATGAATAGTGGTCAGTTGCAAAAGGTCTTTTTGTCTTAAAAATAGAGTGTTTCAAGATATGAACGATATTATACATGTTTTGCCGGATACGGTTGCCAACCAGATTGCTGCTGGTGAAGTGATTCAACGCCCTTCGTCTGTCGTAAAGGAGTTGGTGGAGAATTCTATTGATGCGGGTGCAAAACATATTCAAGTCATTATTAAGGATGCTGGTCGTACGTTGATTCAAGTAATTGATGATGGAAAGGGTATGTCGGAGACGGACGCTCGTCTGGCGTTTGAACGTCATGCCACATCAAAGTTGAAGACCGCCGAAGACCTTTTTACCTTGGCAACCATGGGTTTCCGTGGTGAAGCGTTGGCTTCCATTGCTTCTGTGGCTCAGGTTGAATTGCGTACAAGAAGGGCAGAAGATGAGGTGGGGACATGTATTAATATTGCCGGCTGCCAGGTGGAGAGTCAAGATCCTGTGTCTTGTCCGGTCGGTTGTAATTTTTCGGTGAAGAATCTCTTCTTTAATGTGCCAGCACGCCGTAAATTCTTGAAATCCAATAAGGCGGAATTTTCTCATATTGAGCAGGATTTTCTACGCATCGCATTGGTCTATCCGGATATCCATTTTGAATTGAGACATACGGTCACTTCACTTCATCCCGAAGAGGTGGTGTGCTATAATCTTCCGCTAGCAGGCTTGCGTGAACGCATCGTCGCCGTATTTGGCAAGCAAATCAATACCTCGCTTTTGAGTGTGGCTGCGGATTCTTCTATGGCTAAGATCTATGGTTTTGTGGGAAAACCAGAGGATGCGAATCGACAAAGGACAAAACAATACTTCTTTGTCAACGGTCGTTTTATGAAGCACCCGTACTTTCATAAGGCAGTGGTTCAAGCCTATGACCGAATGTTGCAGGACGGAACTTCACCCGATTATTTCCTCTATTTCGAAATGGATCCAGAATGCATTGACGTGAACATTCACCCCACGAAGACGGAGATAAAGTTTGAAAATGAATCGGAGATATGGAAGATTCTTATGGCTTCTGTCAAAGAGGCATTGGGGCGTTTCAGCGTCGTTCCTTCCATTGATTTTGATAATGATTCGATGTTGGAGATTCCTCCCTACAAAAATGACTTGACGGCTGATGAGCCAATAATAAATGTGGATCCTTCCTACAATCCATTTAATGTTGGTAAGACAGCCCCTTCTCATTCTTCTGGGACTGGGGGGTACAAACGTCCGAAAGAAGATTGGGAGCAGTTATATGCTGGTTTTGAGAATGATAAGTCGGGTTTTCCATCCGTGGACATGGCATCGGATGAGCATGTTTTCTCTTCTCGCTTGTCGTCTGACGAGGAGGAAGAGAGCAGTGCTTCCTCTGATTTCGAGTCGATGGTCACTTCTTCTCAGATGCCTATGCAATCAACGCTCTTTCAGGATGATGCAAAACCGACAACCTTCTGTTTCCAACTGCGAAACAAGTATATTTTGACCACCGTTCGTTCTGGCTTGATGTGTATTGATCAGCATAGGGCGCATGTGCGTATCCTCTTTGACCAGTATCTGACCAATTTCAAGGAGAAGAGGGGGGTGGCTCAAAAACTTGTTTTCCCGATATTGATAGACTTGACCCCTTCAGAAATGTCTATTTTGGAAGAAGTTAAGGACGATTTGCACTACTTGGGGTTTGATATTTCCGATATGGGAAATAGTACGGTGGCTGTCAATGGCGTGCCGGCTACGGATAGCAATATTGATGTTAAGGAGTTCATCTATAAGATGCTCAATTCTGTTCATGATCCTAATATAGACGTGAAAGGGGAGATGGCGGAGCGTTTGGCCCTTTCGTTGGCTCATGTTGCCGCTATCCCTTCGGGCAAAGTCTTGCACAAGGACGAGATGGAGTCTATCATTAGCCGTCTCTTCTCCAATGCCAATCATGAATATACACCGGACAACAAGAAAATCTTTGTTCTTCTTCAGGAGACGGATTTGGAGAAGATGTTTAGATGATTTATCGCTGCAATATAAACGCCCCCAATAAGAATCAATCTTTTTGGGGGCGTTCTGAATTTTGTGCCTTGCCTATATCATTACTCTATGCATTCATTCATGCTGATTACTACTGTCTTAAATCCTAACGACTTAAACATGTAGGTGAATTGGTCTTTGGCGTTGTGTTCGGCTATGCTGATGTTTTCTGGAGTCAGAGCCTTTGCCTTCATGACCAATTTTGCTTTTTCGTATAGACTCTCTTTTAATTCGGGCGTGATTTTCCCACTTTCGTGGAATGTGCGGGTGTTCGATTCGTCGATGAAATCTCTGTCGAGCAGTTCGATGGCAGGCAAATAGAGTTGAATTGTGTCATTATGACGTATTGCCCAATCTTTGCGTGCATGTTTCATGTTGAGTCCTAATCGGAGCGTTCCCGTGTAGATGCGTGCCAATTGGACGTTCCCACGTTTGAGGGTAGTGTCCAGGAACTCTTCCCGTTGGATGTTTAGGAATTCCCATTCGGCAATCTCTTTTATAGAGGTTATATCCATTTCCGTCTCTTCAATCTTATCTTGTTTCTCTACCTTGAAGTTGCTTGAGTGACGGTAGTATAGAATGGCCACAGTGGCTATGATAATCAGCCAAACGATGGGCTTTTTTAGGATGGATAGTAGTATGTTCATTGTTTGTGTCTTAGTCTTTGTTCAACATATTAAAGATGGTCTTCTCGTCATGAGCGTTTTTCTCAATCTCGTCCCGAAAGTTGATGTGGATGTTTTGAGGCAGGAATCCAGCCGCAATGAAAATAGGCTGGAGAGCGTTGAATGCATTGATGCGCGAACGCTCTATGATGTCCGTCTCCTTCATGCCTGCCATGATGCTTGCTACTCCTTGCTTGATATATTTCTCTTTCTCCTCTTCGCTGAAATTTGTGCGATACCACGAAGTATATTCTTTTTCGGCGGCATGGTCTATTTTGGAAGAAGAAAGCATGATCTGAGGGTCGGGGAGAGTGATGTTCACCTCGTCACCATTGATGTTTATGTTTTGTTTGCTGAATTGTGAGAGGTCTATGTACCCTTTGATCGTGGCATCGACGGGAATGGCCACTTTGCGGTCGCCAGGCAATGTGAAGTCGAACTTTTCAAAAAACAGACTTCCTTTGATGGTGGTTATGTCGTTGAATGTGACGATTTTTCGCACATTGTATTGAACGGTGTATAATTTTGAACTTTTGGTTACGGCCATTACCAAATCTTGCTCCTTGTCCACAGGTGTGGGCGTTTCTTGGGGTGCTGAGGAACAACTTGTGACGATGATTGCCAATAGCGCAATGATATGGGTTCTCAGTAAGTTTTTCATTATAAATGGATGTATGATTGATGTCCTCTCGCCTTGTTCGATGGGGTGAATCGCATCAATGGCAAATGATGAATTGACGACATCGTTTTGTAGCGAGGTGTTTTCTTTTTGGGCTATTATCTGACTGTTTTCCAGCGGACTCTCCAAATGCCGTTTTCGTAACTGCTGCTAAGTATTTTGAACGTGCCAATTTCCGATGTGTTCTCTACATGGATGCCGATGCACGGGCAAGCGTCGTAGTCGCCGATGTGGACAATCTTTAGTGTATCCGAAGCATCGTCCGGAAGTTTGGAAAGGTTGTAGATTGCTTTCGCTTCTTCCTTCTTGATGTAATCCGAATAGACAGGCAATCCTTGGGCGATGACCTCGTTCATCTTGTTCTCAATGTTTGCAATCTCCTCTGCGGTTGGTTCTTGGGGCAATGCGTAGTCACATTTGGACTTCTTGGTTTCAATGTGCGCACTGACGGCTCTTCCACAATTAAATAGACGGATCATCGTTTGGTTTAAAAGATGCTCCGTCGTATGGTTTTGAGGATTTTCTTGCTTGTTATGAGCGTTAAAAACGATTTCTTCCATAGGTCATTAAAGGTCGTCTGGAAATGAAAATCCACCATTGTTTGGCGAAGGATCAATTTCTAATGTTATGGGAGATGTGGCCAAGATGCCCTCCAATTCCAACTCAATCGTTGTGATAGATGGCTGTATGTATGTCTCTTTGTTCATAAAAGTCTAAATAAATCTTTTCGACAAAGATAAAAAAAATAAGTGAAATTGTTTTGTTGCTTTGGGGAGAACTTTAGAAAAGTATTCGAACTGAGTTTTGCAAGCGAGCCATCGAATGATGGATTAGTTTCCATTTATTTTTATGTTTTTCTTCCTAAAACTACTACTTTTGCCATTATGATTGTCCATATAGATTGTAATAATTTCTTTTGCAGTTGCGAGATGGCTTCTCGTCCTGACTTACAAGGAAAACCTGCTGTAGTAGCGAATGTTACAGAAGCAGGCGGAGGCATCATTTTGGCATTGAACAAAGAGGCAAAGGCTTTGGGATTGAAACGTGGCAACCCCATTTTTCAGGTAAAGGCTTTGTTGAAGGCTCAGCAAGTGACCGTTTTCCCTGTAGATCACCCGAAGTACGAAGAGTTTTCCCGACGTATCGTTCATGCAGTTTTGAAGCAAGATCTGCTGCAGGATTTCGTGCAGTACAGCATTGATGAATTTTTTGGTGAACTGCCGATTGATGATTTGACGATGCTTCGGTCTTACATTGCCAAGATTAAGGATTTGATTTTTGAAACGACGGGAGTCGCCGTGAGTTGTGGTGCTTCTGGTTCTTATACTTTGGCTAAGGTTGCGACGCATTATGCCAAGCGATATGCGGGTTATGAAGGCATCTGCATCTTGCCGCGGGATAAATATGAAGTGGCGTTGAAAAAACTTGCCGTATCCGATGTTTGGGGCATAGGTCGCAAATCGTCGGCCAAACTGAAATCGAGCAATATTTTGTCGGCATGGGATTTCGTCTCCCTTTCCGAAGGCTATGTGCGTAAATTGTTCAGCCTTCCGGGCGTTCGTACATGGCATGAGTTGAAAGGTACGCCTTGCATTGATTTGAAGAACCAACCGCAGCAGCAGAGCATTATGCACTCACGCACTTTCGCTTATATGATTCCTGATTTGTTGGGAATGAAAAAAGAGATATCGAATTATGTGGCTGCTGTTTGCAGTCGTATGAGGGCGCAAGGAAGTGTTTGTCTATGTGTGAGTGTCTTTATCGCTACCAATCCGCATCGTTCGGATTTGGCTCAATACGCCAACAATGTCTCGTATAAATTCCTTTCGCCAACCGCTGATACACTGGTGATAAACAAAGTGGCGATGGGCTTGTTGGAGCAGATTTTTAAAGATGGATATCAGTATAAAAGGGCAGGAGTGGTCTTGAGTGAAATTAGTGATGCCAGTGTCGTTCAGTTGGATTTGTTTCAGACGGCTGCCCACAATCCCACGAAGAGCCGAAATCTTATGAGTGCGATTGACCAGATTAATGAAAAGTTTGGCGTGAATATGATTCATCTGAGTGTGCAGGGCAACGAGGCGGAAGAAACAGTGAGAAAGGGCTTTAAAACATTTGATAGAACAGTGTTATAAGTAAGCATCCAATGCAAAACTCGACTTGCCCCTTATCTTTGCCGCGAACATAAAATTTAGAAATACGACAAGCGAAAAGAAAATGTGCCAAATACGTGACGCGGACGAGACGGACAAGGGCAAGGAAGGGGTAACCATCCCCAAAA
>JAKSLA010000093.1 GCA_024401455.1 Paludibacteraceae bacterium
ATGTCATATAGATTATTTGCGAAGAACTCTTTACAAAAATCAATAATGTTGGGGTGATTATTTCGAGGTGTTGTTGTATTTGCTTAAAAATGAGTATTTTGTAAATGACTTTTTGTAAAATTGATAAATGTCAATTGCATGAGACTACAAAAAGTTGTAGTTTTGTCGTGCAAACAAAATAGGTAGATTTTTCATAGTTAAGGTTTAAGTTAAAATGGAGCAAAGGGAGTCTGTGAAGATTCCCTTTGTTTTTTCTTCGAAATGGCGAATAAATAAAAAAATCGTGTATCGGAATAAATCTTTTCATTTTTTCTTTATTTTTGCATTGTTATTAGTAATTAATGATGAACAAATTCGGCTTGACATATTATTATGCGTACTATTACGGCTATGGGTTGTAATGGGGGCTTTGGTATTGTTAAGATTTTGATATTCGAGCCCAGCGTGATGTTGGGCTTTTTTTTTTGAAATTAATAATTAAAAAAATAGAATATGACAATTGGTGTAATAGGCCTTGGATTGATTGGTGGTTCAATGGCTATTGATTTGAGGCGCAATAAATTTGCTGAGCATTTCTTAGGATGCGATAATGATGAGTTGAACGCAATGACGGCTCAGCGGATCGGCTTGGTGGACGAGATTGTCCCTTATGACGACCTTATCCGTAAGAGCGATTTGATCATTCTTTCCGTTCCGGTTAGCGCGGCTCTTCGTATGCTTCCTGACATTTTGGACAAGATAACAGACGATCAATATGTGACGGATGTTTGTTCTACGAAGGAGAAGTTGAACGATTCAGTTCATTATCACCCTAAACGTAAGAATTATGTGGCTTCTCACCCTATGTCAGGGACGGAATTCAGCGGGCCTTGGGCGGCTATCCCCAACTTGTTCGCAGGCAGAGCCGGCATTATCTGCAATGCGGAAGATTCTGATATGAAGGCTGTTGAATTGGTTCGCCGTATGTACGATTGCTTGAATATGCGTGTCATCTATATGCGCGCGGCACACCACGATGTCCACACGGCGTATGTGTCTCACATTTCTCACGTTATCTCGTTCGCTTTGGCGCTGACGGTGCTCGACAAGGAGAAGAACGAGAAGAACATCTTTGATTTGGCATCGGGGGGATTTGCGTCAACAGCGCGTCTGGCCAAGAGCAACGCTGCCATGTGGGCTCCGATTTTCTTGCAGAACAAGGAGAATGTGCTTTCCGTGCTTGATTCGTATATGGATAAATTGCAGGCGTTCAAGACTGCATTGGAGAACAACGACGAGAAGGCTTTGCACGTTTTGATAGACGAGGCCAATCGCATCAAACGCATATTGCGTTAATAGGACAGGGAGAGCGTGTATATTTTTTTGATAAATGTGAGGTTTTTCTTCTCCGTCGCGTAAAAAGCGAGCGGTAAATGTTGTACATCTCCATTTTAGTCTTAATTTTGCTTGAAAAATAATAGATTTCTAACGGGGAAGGGCGGTGGGCCCATTGCTCTTCCAAAAACTAATGAAAGATGAAGATATTAGATGAATTTAAGGCCTTTGCAATGCGCGGTAACGTGATTGATATGGCTGTCGGTGTTATCATTGGTGGAGCTTTCGGTAAGATTGTTTCTTCTATTGTGGCTGACGTTATCATGCCTCCAATCGGTTTGTTGGTAGGCGGTGTTAATTTCACTGAACTCAAGTGTGTATTGGCTGAGGAAGTGAAAGACGAAGCAGGAGAAGTGGTAAAACAAGCTGTGACATTGAATTATGGTAACTTCCTTCAAGTAACATTCGACTTCTTGATCGTTGCGATTGCAGTGTTCTTGTTTGTTAAGTTGATTAACAAGATGAACAAGAAGAAGGAAGAGGCTCCAGCAGCACCTCCAGCACCTTCAAAGGAAGAAGTTCTTCTTACAGAGATCCGCGATTTGTTGAAGGAAAAGAAATAATTGCACCTTTTGGGCATTTATGAGGGCACGATGTTTGTCGGGCCCTCTTTTTTTTGCTTCTCGGCTTTTGAAAAGTTTGCGTTAAACTCTACTTTCAGTGGAAAAATATGTAACTTTGCGTGTTAGAATATAATATAAAAACATAATATATGTACAGATCAAATACGTGCGGTGAACTTCGCATGGCCAATGTGGGCCAAGAAGTCACTTTGGCAGGTTGGGTGCAAAAAGCCCGCAAAATGGGTGGTATGACCTTCGTGGATATCCGCGACCGTTATGGCATCACGCAAATTGTGTTCAACGAAGAGGTGGATGCCGCTTTGTGTGAGAAGGCTAACAAGTTGGGCCGCGAGTTTGTGATTCAAGTAAAGGGTACTGTTGCAGAACGAAGCAGCAAGAACGCTAATATTCCTACAGGTGACATCGAGTTGATCGCTTCTACTTTGGAAGTGCTTCACACATCAGACGTTCCTCCTTTCACCATTGAAGACAATTCGGACGGCGGTGACGATATCCGTATGCAATATCGTTATCTTGATTTGCGCCGCAACCCAGTTCGCAAGAACTTGGAGTTGCGCCATAAAATCGCTTTCGAGACTCGCCGCTTCTTGGATGAGCGTGGCTTCTTGGAAGTAGAAACGCCTATCCTTATCAAATCTACGCCAGAGGGAGCGCGCGACTTTGTCGTTCCTTCTCGTATGAATCCGGGTGAATTCTACGCTTTGCCTCAATCTCCACAACTTTTCAAGCAGTTGTTGATGGTGGCCGGATACGACCGTTATTTCCAAATTGCCAAGTGTTTCCGTGACGAGGATTTGCGTGCTGACCGTCAGCCGGAGTTTACACAGATAGACTGTGAGATGTCTTTCGTAGAGCAGGAGGATGTCATCTCTATCTTCGAGGATATGATTAAGCATATTTTCCGTACTACTAAGGGCGTTGAGTTTACTGAGGCGTTCCCTCGTATGACGTGGCACGAGTGTATGAAACTATACGGTTCTGACAAGCCAGATATCCGTTTTGGAATGCAATTCGTAGAGTTGAAGGATTTGACGGAGGGACGCAACTTTGTCGTATTCGATAGCGCTAAGTTCGTTGTCGGTATCTGTGCAGAGGGTTGTGCTTCTTATACTCGTAAGCAGTTGGATGCGTTGACAGATTTCGTGAAGAAGCCTCAAGTTGGCGCAAAGGGATTGGTATATGTGAAGTATGAGCAGGATGGCTCGTTCAAGTCAAGCGTAGATAAGTTCTATTCACAAGATGATTTGAAAGCATGGGCGGAGCGTTTCAATGCTAAGCCAGGTGACTTGATGTTGATCCTTTGTGGCGACAATGCAGATAAGACTCGTAAGCAGATGTGCGAACTTCGTCTGGAGATGGGTGAGCAACTTGGCTTGCGAGACAAGAATAAGTTCGCTCCGTTGTGGGTGATTGATTTCCCTCTCTTCGAGTGGAGCGAGGAGGACCAACGCTTCTATGCTATGCACCACCCATTCACCAGTCCGAAGGCGGAGGATATTCCTTATTTGGAGAGCGATCCAGGCCGCGTTCGTGCTAACGCATACGATTTGGCGATGAATGGCGTTGAGTTGGGTGGCGGTTCCATCCGTATCCACGATTCAGAGTTGCAGAACAGAATGTTCTCTTTGCTTGGATTTACGCCCGAGCAGGCAAAAGACCAATTTGGCTTCTTGATGGATGCCTTCCGTTTTGGTGCGCCTCCTCACGGTGGTTTGGCATTTGGTTTGGACCGTGTCGTTTCGATGTTGGCAGGTCTTGACTCGATTCGCGACTGTATTGCGTTCCCTAAGAACAATTCTGGACGTGACGTGATGAACGATGCTCCTTCAAAGATTGCTGATGCTCAGTTGGAAGAGCTTTGTTTGAAAATAGATTTGGCCAATTTAAAAAAGTAATAGGTTAGGCTTTATATTATTTAAGAAGGAGTAGGCTCATACTTGCTCCTTCTTTGTTTTTATTTTTTTGTTAAATATATTTAGTATGAAGAAGTGTTTCTATGCATCGCTACTATTGGCTCTTGTGGCTTGTGGCAATGCACCTAAATCAGAGTCCGATAGTTTGGCCGTTGTAGCAAAGGCGGAGCAGAAAGGGGTCGAAAATGACTTTGTTGTAGAATCAATGACCGTAGGAAATGATAGATTCTCCAGCGTTTTGCCTATGGTAGTTGCTGTTGATCCTTCGAAGTTTGATATAGCGAAAAACATCAATAAAAACATCTTGGACAATTTCTTTTTGTCGGAATACGCTGCAACAGAAAATTTTCAGTACAATGTCAAGTTTGAACAGAAGATAGAGGACGACTTGCTGATTCTTCATTTTACAGGAGATGTACTTGGGGCCTATTTGTCGGAGATCGATCAAACAGATTATTATAATTTGTCAACCGGCGAAAAGATGGATTTAGAAGCATCCGAAATTCCGTTCAAGAATTTCTTTGCGTCTGAAGCATTGTTCAATAAGTTCTACAAGGAAAATTGGCAGGCAGACATAGAGAAGGCTTTTGCAGAAGCGAAGGAATGTGCCGAAGGAGAAGTGCCTGATTGTTCTGAGGATGAAATCTTTTATGAGGTGGAAGGCTCTGAGGTGGTTTTGTCTTCAGGTTCAGATTGTTATCCTCATGTGCTTCAGGCTTGTTCTCCATTCCTACAAAAGAAGATTTCGTTTGACAAGTTGCACGAGTACTTGGTGCCCGAAGCGGAGGCTCTTTTAAAGAATTGGAACAATGCCTCGGTCAAATCAAAATTGGCTTACAAATGTAGTTGGGCATCAAAATAAGTTTGCTCAGTTGAGGCTAATATAAGTAAAAAGGGGGTGAATTTGTATTCGCCCCCTCTTTCTATTCCCAAAGATGAATTCTAAAATATCTTGTAAGGATTTTGAAAATCAATCCTTTAATCTTCCGCACAATAAATCTTGGTGATTGTCTTCTCGGGCTCATCGCCTCCTTCAATCATGCCGTCCTCACCACGGTACGCGTCTTCAAATTCGGATGTGTGAGTAATCACGTTGCCATCATACTGGTAGTAATCCCTTGTCATTGAAGGATAATTAGCAGTGTTGTCGCGGTATGTGACACGTCCCATCTCGTCAAGTTTCACTTGGTCGTGGAAGGAATAGGTGATATCGAGGGATGTAGTTCCATCCGTCTCTTTCTTGAACGAATATTCAAGGTCGTAGATCTTACTCAAAAGACCATTTTCGTCATATTGGACAGTATAGTTGTTGACACTTACTAATTTAGAAAAAGAGGCATCTTCGTATTCGTCCTCCACCATGCTTGTTTGCTCTGACCATGTGGCATGGTAGATATCTCTTGGGTCGAATGTGAACTCTCCCTCTTTCGGATAAATGCACTTTTTGCCTTCGTATTTATAGTCGATGGTGGTGTAGGGCTTATTGTCTCGATAGCATATCTTCTTTATCAGAAGTCCCTTCTCGTTATAAACCCATTTTGTGACCGTGTCATTTTTTGAATCCAATTCATAAAGGGGTTTGTTCCAATTGGTGAGGGCGTCTTTCTTGGAAACGGCGACTTCTGTATTTTCAGGAGAAGAAGTCTCTATGTTCTGTTCGGTATTTTCAGGAGCAGTTGCCTCTATATTTTGTTCTGTATTTGAGCCTTGATTTGAATTGCCTGCACATCCAGAGAGCAGTGCAATCATTGGAAATGTAATTAGGATTTGTCTCATGTCTTTATTGTTTTTTTTGATTGACAAATATATGATTATTTTATTTCTATCACAAATGTTTGTTCTTTTGGGTACAGGCGAGTGTCAAACTCATTATTCTGTCCCCTCACATGGAACGAATAGGCATGTGCGGGGCAGGAGAAATGTCTTAACAGATGTTTTGTTTTAACTGCCGATAAATGAAATAGGGGAGCAATCCTGATTCTTTATTTCATCACAATCTTCCAACATTCATTCCCTATTTTTACCAAATAAGTTCCAGGGTTGGAAATAGGGATGAAGTAGATGTCAGAATTTGACCTTCTATTTGTCACCATATCGCCTTGCAGCGTGTAGATTCGCACGTCGCATCCTTGGGCATTCTCAATGTAGAGGCCTTTCCCTTGGGTGTAGAGTTTCTTTGCTGTTTCGTCGGCGGTAATCTGTTCTATGGAAACGGGGCCGGTGCAACTGATGCTTCCGTTTGCAGCCAATGGCGTGGAGGTCATAAACTCGTTTCCGTTGTCATCGGTGCATTTTGCAAATAGTTTCATGGCTGATGCTCCATCTGTCTCTCTTCCGTAAGACTCGTCGGCTGTGTGAGGCTTGTAGGACAAACTGCTCAATTCATATTCTGTGTCATGATAGTAGGTGCGGAGCACGAGTTTTTCTGTCGTCGTAGCCCCCAGTTTGAAATTCAGGTGCAATGGACCATCCTCCGGCTTTTTGTCTGCCCACAATAGTTTGTAACCATGAGCAGGTACCACCGTTTCCTTATAACCAAAAGGAATGGTACATTTCACTGCCTTTGTCTCGTTTTCGATGGTCATTCCAGCGATGTCAACATCTTTGTCGTCGCCATTGTAAAGTTCAATCCAATCAGAGGCTTCTCCGTTCTCGTCAAGAGTGGATTCGTTTGATGCACAGATTTCATTGAGGCAAAGGGCAGTAGGGGTGGTCTGCTCCGGATCGTGTTCGAAGTAGATGGTTACCTTTAGTTCTGTAGAATCTGCTGTGGCGGTCAGAAAATCGCCTGTGAATCGTTTGTTTTCCGAATCTCTGACCGTTATGTTGTTGATAGCCCAATTATGTATTTTGTAGCCAAATGGTACTTGGGGCTCCACCTTTACCCGCTCGTTGTTGAACATCCATGTGTCGTATCTATCACCTTTAAACTCTCTCTTGTTGAGCAGGAACGAGTATTGAGGCGTCTCTTCGTTCGGAAAAATCGCTCTTATCTTTATCTTGACGGAGTCATCTCCCAAGCCATATTCTTTCTTTAATTGGTTGATGACATACTGTTTCCTCTCTTTGGCAAATGTACGCATTTTCTCAATCTCGTCATGATAGACATCGAAACTTCCAGGACAATCCAAGAGTCCTGAGTTTTTTATGGTAGCACACATATCGCGGTCGGTCAGAGCCAAAAGAGAGTCTATTTTTGTGTCGATACGTTCGTCTGTAAACTCGTTTTTTATCCTGTCGAGATATTGGTCGAGGAATCTCCATCGGAAGTCTTCATTTCTCATACATGATTTCATCAAGATGATAGCGGGTTCTTTTGCTCCCCTTTTCATGGTAGTTGTGGTGAAATCGAGCATGCAAGTATCTAATTTTGTTCCTTTGGAAAAGCCGAAATCGGTGTCGAATACAATCCAGCGGAATCTGCCGCCGTCATGTTTTCTCCAGAGTTTCGTGTTGTTGGTCACCCAATCTGTATTGCCTACATATTGCTCCAAAATTTGGTAATCAATATATTCGTCAATATCCATGTGCGTGTTGAGTTTGTCGAAGAAATCAGCGTTTGAATAGTTGTTGCTGACGTAATCGATCATTTTATCATAAGCCTCCTTTGTTCCTTTGTCGCATACGTAGCCACCGGTACTATGAAGCATGTCAACCTCCTCTTCGTCCAGACCATAGTTGTGGTACAGATAATCTTCGTCGGTTCTCTCCGTGAGGATCATCATGCCGTAAAATTGCCCGTTGAGGTAGAATGAAACGGGTTGGGCAACCTGTCTGTCGAGGTTCATCCTATCGCCAAGACTTTGAATGAACATGTCTCTCCATCGTGGTTGTACATACGAGTATCCATTGCCTCCGTTGCGAAGGGCTAAGCTTTTGTATTTTTTGTAAGAACGGCAAGGAAAGAATGAATTGTAATCCATCCGGTTTTTGCCCGAACGTTTATTCGCCTTGATTTTTAAGCTTTTTGCGACATGTATTCTCGTGCAACCTCCATATACGCCGATTTCTACCTCTTGACTATCCACCACCTTCCCATCGAGAATATACTCGAAATTGGCGGAACGCATCCAGTCCTGATTGTAATTGGCGGACGGTGTGCAAGAATTTTCGATGCCGTTTTTGCCTTCGACATAAATTCCGAGCATATCGCCGAACACATCTTCATGGTTGGCGGTGATGGAAACGATGGGCAACCTTTCTCCCAAGATTGGGCATGCGTTGTAAAATTTGTCGGGAAGGATATAACTGCCTGTCAGTATTTCGCTGGAAAGCATGCCATCCTTGTAGGCTTTTGCCCGTAGGGAGGTTGTTTTTTCTATAGAAATGGGACCATCGTATCTTTCCCCATTTTCTGGCGTAGGAGTGTTTCCGTTCAAGGTATAGTAGATGGCCGCCCCTTCTGTTTGGCACGATAGTTCTACGCTCAAACCGTTTTCGTAAAATCCGGGGGTGCCTGCAGTGACGGTAGGAGAAGCGACGCGGTTATCGATGGTGGTGGCTAGTCTATCATTTTCTCTACCCGGAGTAGGGGACATATAACCATTTTCACAATACGACAGATGGGGGTATTGGTTAGGGTAGGAGATGCTTAAACTCTTGCCGTCTTTTTCGAATGTTAGGGTGCCCGCTTCCGTCGTCAGTTTTTGTCCGACTCTGCCGACAAAGTTGGCTTGAATTCTTGAAGCATCGTTGCTGCTTGTTTCGCTCTTGCCGAAGAACAAAAGCGAATATCCGTAAGGCAACGTGTGCGATTCGTTCAGTGTGACACTCCAGTTTTCCATGTCTCCTTTGCGGTTGGTCACAGTCCAACCTTTCAAATCGACATTCCCTCCGTCGTTGAAAAATTCAACATAGCCGTCGTAGTTATATTGGTCGCTAGTGATAGTGGAAACGTTGTTGGTCATGATTTCCGTAATACGGACTTCTGCCTGCGTATTTGGAAAGCATACTGCCAATAGCAATACTTTTAGCCAAAATGTTTTTCTCATCTTATTATATTGTAGATTATTACTAATTACAAATCTACATATTTTTTCAAATATTCTTTTAGATAGGTATAAAAAAAAGGAGAGAAACATTTTCGTTTCCCTCCTTCTAAATT
>JAKSLA010000094.1 GCA_024401455.1 Paludibacteraceae bacterium
TCGTAACTGTAGTCGCCCGTTGACGGCTTCACCGTCGCCGCCAATGTCGTCTCCGTACCCTCGCAGATCGACTCTGATGCCAATGCGGCCGTCACTGATTCGATGGAGCATGAGGCTCCGCACTCAATAGTATTGAGGGCCTTTAATGAATCAAGGCCAAACACAGTAGCCCAACCGTAGTTATTAATAAACTTGCCACAATCCTTAACTCTCGCATCAAAAGTATAAACCAATGAATCACCAGGAGCAATACCATCCTTGACCTTCTCTGCCACTGTAGGCCATTTCAAAATGCCCTTCGACTCATCATACTCACCAGAAGGAGAAATATCCGTGATTTCCTCCAATTCGGCAGGAATATAATCTCCGATAGTGATATTAAATGCGTAGTCTAACTCAGTAATGAACTTAGTAAGCGTTGGAGTTCCATTATTTCTGCCTGTATAAACGCCGAAATAACCCGGTCCGGCACTAGTCAATCCACTCCAATCTTTCATCACATTTTCCCACTCGTCGTCCTCGTCGTTACAATACATATAAAGTTTTTCTCCTCTGAGGACGAATTTGAATGTAGGCTTTTCAGCAGGGCCCTTAAACTGCATAACATCCTGCCAACTTGTACCTTCAGCAGCCACAAGTTTTCCGTCGTTATACAACTCATAACCGAAGTTATTGTCATTATCAAGATTTACCTTCATCTTGATAGCAATACCCTTAAAGTCTGGTTGACCAGGAGTACCGCTGACATATCTGAACACCAAAAAGATACTTTCTGTATTCTTTGCATTCTCTATTGTCGCATAAACCTCACCATCCTTACCATAAGAATATGTAGGAGCCGTAAATGCGCCTCCCTCCTTGGACAAGACAAGTCCGCCATTAATATCAGGAATCGACTTATTATTAAGCGCCACCCAACCTGTTTTATCTTTACAATTGGCATCCACCCTAGATCCCACATTATTAACGAACTTAATCTTGTAAGAGATGTCATCCCCCACATTGGCCTTCGCCACATTAGCCGTCTTGAACAAACAAGTCTGCTCATCAATGACAGGAGGCAACTCTGCACAAGTGGTCATGAGTTCCACCCTAGATGAATCAGGCGAATCTGTTTGAGACGAAATCCACGCCACATTCATGTAATAAGCATCCTCAACATCTGGACAACCCAGATTTCTTGCCTTACACATATAAATCAACTTATCCTTCTCTCCGACAAGCATCACAGGAGTTGTCCACTTGACAATACCCGTATAACCATCAGCTTTAGGATTTGCGGCAGGAGTATAAGTCGCCTTAATTTTCTCACCCTTGTCGTCTTTCAGGGCTGTACTATCTTTCCAGCCTACCCATTCAAGTTCATAAGGAATGGTATCAACAATCGTAACATTGTTTGCCTCACGACCTGGGAGCGGACCTGTTCCCTGAATCCTTCGCCAAGTATATCCATCAAACTCTTCAATCAATACTCTATCATAATTCGGCACCGATTTAGGATTACAGATGTTTCTTGCGTAGTTATTAATCTCATAACCAGGATTGTCGTAATTTGCCCAACCTGGAGTAATCAATGTAAATGTCTCTGTCTGACCATCAAGTGCAGAAATTGCCAAATCGCCCGAATAAGACCAGTCGTCCTTTACCTTCTCATACATAGCCTTAGCCTGTTTGATTCCCAAACGAGTACGGAAGAAGCATGGACCATAACCTCCCTTATGCAATTGGAACGCATTGTTCAAGTGGTCGTAAACGTATGCCGATGCAGCCATCAATGAGGCAGGGAATTGAATCATGATTCTCTGATTCCACTTTCCATGTTCATCCTCGCCGTTAGGCATCTTCTGATAAGTAAACTTAGTTTCAGCACCCGTAGGCATCCAACCGTACTTAGCCATATCATTTCCGTTGTCCAATTCAAACTGCCATCCAGTCTGATTGTCATCAGCATACAAACCAATAGAAGCCGCATCGTACATAAAATAAGAAACACGGTAGTTTCCTAAATTGATATATGCTTCATAAGCGTCATTCCAGAAACGATAGTATTGGTAGAACAGATTGGCTGTGTTGCTCATCATATAGTTACCATACGACAAGCGGACATTGTCACGACCACCGTTCAACCATGAACTTTCACCCTCCGACTTATTTTCAAACTCCACGGTGAAAGCAACGACGTCACCAGGATTCAGCGCCTTACGAGAAGCCTTTTTGTCGATAGTCAAAGTTCTGTTGGCCAAGATATCCACGCAGTTACGCTCCATGGTATAAGTAGCGTGGTTAGGGAACTCATTACTTGTCCAATTATCGAAGTTTGAGCCAGAGATTGTACTTGTCAAACAGATGCGTGGATTAAGCGTATCTTTTGCAACAACACGGAATGAAACCGAATCCATTGTCGCCTCCAAGTGACCAGATTTGAATCCAGGCACGCTACCAATGTTCCATACAATCTTTCCGCCACTAAAAGTACCACCGTCAGAGATGCTGACCACTTCATAATTTGGATCTATCGCCGTTTCGATTTTCACATCTTTTGCATCAAGAGAACCATAATTACGATATTGAACCGTATAATCAATCTTATCGTCCACATAAGCATAGGTCTTATCCACCGACATATAGACCTTCATGTTGGCAGCAGGCTTCATATCCGCAGGAGCGTGCATATTTCCTTGACATACCAACATACCAAGCGTACGGTACCAACCGTGGAAATATTTAGGCGTACTACCAAGATAACGCTCAGGATCCTCTGGTCCGACATCCGTATTATTTCCATCCCAACGAAGTTCCAAAGAACGATACAAATCGTTCAAGAAATCTTGATCCTCAGCAATGACTGCAGCAGGAGAGCCAGCACCAATTGAATAGTTGGTGTGATAGAAAGACTTGATTGTACCATCAGAATTATACTGTTGTGGATTGTGGACAACACCACTCCACATAGGCTGACCTGCGTCTGGGGAAGCACCTAACTTTGAACATGCAGGTGTACCAGGCTCATCACCAACTCCCGGAGGCATTTTCATCAATTCAGCATGACGGATACCCATAAGCTTTACACCTTCATGAGATTGACCTTCGATTACGCTATGATTTTTAGGGTCCCAATCATACGCAGTCTCACCATGCCACAAATAATCAAGCAAGTGACGCCAAGCAAAACGGAAGTCCTCACCATCAAGGCCAGACTCTCCAAAAGTAGGATTGGAACCATCATCGCCGACAGAGAAGTTACCGATGGCCGCATACTTACCTGCCTCATAAGCTTTCTTTGTAATCCAGTTACCAGAAGCAGCCGCTTTTTGGAACTGATGTACGCGCCACGCCGTTACATCCTTATCATAATCTTTGGCGCCATCTTCCTTAAACCATTTATAAAACTCATCATAGTAAGAAGGAGCATCGTAATCGGCAAACATCTTACCATATTGGCTCATCAAAACCGGACCACCGTTATAAGGGCCGTTGATGTTTCCATATCGGGCAATGGCAGCATCAGAGAAACGCCATCTCGTAACCTCTCCCTGAGCAACACCATCCTTCGTATAACCATCAATACCGATTACACCAGGAAGATAACCAGCCAATGTGTTAGCACCATACTCCCACTGAGGTACAGTATCAACCAACGCACCGATACATCTTTGAGCCTCGTACAAATATGAAATAGGATCACCATTTGCATCCTTCACGATCTCGCCATCCTGGCGCATGAACTCACCCCATTGCTTATAAGCGATGAGTGTAGCCATGGCGATATCAACATCACCATCTGTAGCCGAGTGACATTTACCCTCCGTGGTCGTAGTCTCATCAGCACCCCAACCAGCCAAATATGGACAAGTTGTGAAACCTTTCTTATTCTCACGGAACATTTTTCCGTCCTTAAAACGCTTAACACCTGAAAAACGATTGTCGTGAATCCACATGTAAAGGCCGTTATATGTCTTCTGGTCGGCAAACAAGGCTGCGGCCAAAAGGATATAACCATCACCCTCGGAGCAGAAAGTACCATACGCACCAGGGACATCAGGATAGGTAAGCGACGTCTCTGTTGTACCTCCATTGGAAATCGGGTTGAAAACAATGTATTTCACACCGCAATGCGTACCTCCGAAATAACGGCAACGGTGAGTCATGATTTCATAAGCCTCACGTCCAGCCTTCTCCATATCGGCATGCGTAACACCTTCAGCATTGTATTTTGCCAACGATTTACCACCTCCTGGATATTCCAAGAACTGAGGATAAGGGAATGCGGGGTTTCCCGAATTGATATTCACATCTATAAATAAAGATGGATTATACGGTACATTTTGCGCCACCGCCTCGACCATGCCATAAGTCAAGCAACTCAGTAGAGCCAATATTTTGATGACCTTATTCATACTATACCCTATTCAAAAATTATGTTTTTCGTAATTTAATTCTTAATGTAAAAGCCCATAACGGGTTACGGTTTTTCCAAGGAACAAATATACAAAAAAAGTTAAACTCAAACGATTGTATTGTAATTTTTATAAAATGATTTGCTACCAAGTAAGCGATAATTCATGGACAACCCTATTTCTTTGTCTATTAGGACTGACAATATTAGCACGAAGACTATGAAACGTAAAATAGAGAATCAAGATACTATCATAAGGCATTTTAATTAAACAAGTCGATGTGACGATGCGTTTCAACAATCTGTCACGCTCAAAAAAGCACGAAAAAGATGTTCTAAAGCATTAAATTGCCCCTTTTGAGGATTTTTGCTTAACATTTGTCAGTAAAAGTCAAAATTAATGTTTATTTTTGTAAAGTTTTTTAAATAAAATTTAAATGAAAAAAATTGTCACAACAATTGCCGCATCTGCATTGGCATCAGCTGTTTACGCCGGAGGCTTAAACACAAACACTAATCAACACGCAGCATATCAACGCAATTTTGCAAGAGAAGCTACTACAGACATTGACGCCGCATACACCAACCCTGCCGGTACTGTATTCATGGAAGATGGTTTACACCTTTCATTTACAGGTCAATGCGCTTTTCAAGAAAGAAACATCGAAACTGAATACAAGCCATTTATGATGAATGGCGGTGACAGCATCAAGAAATTCAACGGAGAGGCGATTGCCCCTTTCGTTCCAAGTCTTCAAGCTGTTTATAAGAAGAACAATTGGGCGGCTTACTTCAATTTCGCCGTTCCTGGTGGTGGCGGTAAAGCGACTTTCGAAGATGGTATTCCTGCATTGGAGAAACGAGTATCAAGTCTTCCATTAGCACTTTCCCAAAACGGAATCAGCACGAGCCAATATTCATTGAACGCATACCTTAAAGGTCAACAAATGATCTTTGGCGCAACTCTTGGTGCCGCCTACAAATTCAACGAGCACTTCTCTGCTGCCGTTGGCGTTAGAGTCTGCTACGCAAGCAACAGTTACGAGGGCTACCTAAAAGACATAAAGATCAATCCGGACGGACAAGAGATGTTGGCCAACAAATACTTCTCGGCCGCACAACAAAAGTACACTGACCTTGCAGAGAAGGCATTGGCAGGTGCCGCTCAATACGAGGCTGCCGGAATGGCTACCGAGGCTGCCGGATTAAAGGCTCAAGCGGCCCAAGCACAAGCAGCCGCCACCCAAATGGCCGGATATGCCGCTTCTACAAAGGACATCGAGATCGACTGCGACCAGACTGGTTGGGGTGTTGCTCCTATCATCAGTTTGGATTACAAGATGGGTCCTGTAAACTTGGCAACTCGCTACGAATTCAAGACGAAGATCAGCGTTGAGAACAGCAGTAACTTGACAGCAAATCCAACAATGCCAGCAGAGTTGGCTCCTTATATTGACGGCGTTGAGAGCCGCGACGACCTTCCTGCATTGTGGACCATCGGTATGGATTGCAACATGACCGACAACATCAAGATTTGCACAGGTTACCGTTACTACTTCGACAAAGACGCTCACTTCGCAGGTGGCGTTGAGAAATACGTTGAACACGGCACAAAAGAGTATGCTTACGGTATCGAGTGGAATGCAACCAAATGGTTGATGGTCAGCGGTTCTTACATGCGCACGGAGTTTGCTTTCGCCGACGCTTACTTGAACAACATCAACTACAACGGAAGTTCTAACAACTTCGGTTTGGGTGGCCGTTTCACACTCAACGAGCACTTGAACATCGATTTGGGTGGTTTCTTCACAAAATACGAAGATCGCCAAGTTAAGCATGCTGACTATGCAGGCTTGGGCATCGGAGGCGTTGACAACTACGAAAGAAAGAACTTTGCATTCGCTTTGGGTATCAACTATCACTTTTGATAACTTGCCCATTAGAACATAACAAAGGCGGGTTTGAACAGTGTTCAAGCCCGCCTTTATATTTTGGGGATTATCGCCAGACAGCACTGGAATTCAGTCTCACTTCCTGTTCATAGGATGGTACTGAAGAATCTCAGAACGAAGGAAATTCATGTCTATGTGCGTATAAATCTGCGTTGTCATAATCGACTCATGCCCTAACATCTCTTGGATTGCCCTTAGATTGGCTCCACCTTCCAACAAATGCGTAGCAAAAGAGTGACGAAAGGTATGAGGACTGATATTCTTCTTAATACCCACCCTTTGGGCCAAATCCTTGATGATATTGAAAACCATAATGCGGCTCAACTTAGAACCCCTCCTATTCAAAAAAAGGAAATCCTCGTTTCCCTTCTTCACCTCGATCTGAGAACGGTCAGACAACCAAATATTAATGTTTTTACACGCCAAGGGCGACATTGGCACCAATCGCTGCTTGCTACCTTTACCGAAGACAGAAATATACATTTCGTCCATAAAGACGTTCGAAATCTGGAGATTAACCAATTCCGACACACGCAAACCGCAACTATAAAGCAATTCAAGCATTGCCTTGTTACGGTGGCCTTGAGGCTGACTCAAATCGATAGCGCCAATCATAGCGTCTATTTCCTCCAAGGCAAGCACCTCTGGTAGATGCTGTCCAATCTTGGGGGCTTCCAACAATTCTGTCGGATCGTCCTCCAACTTGTTCTCCAAAAGAAGGTATTTATAGAACGACTTCAATCCCGAGATGATACGCGCTTGAGAACGCGTACCGATACCCAAATCACGCAACTCTATCAAGAAGTCTTGGAAATGCTCTAATTTGACCGCCAACGGATCGATATGGGCATCGTTCAGATAGGACAACCATTTAGCCAAATCTTCCAAGTACGCTTGAAGCGTATTAGGAGAGACCGACCTTTCCAATTTAAGGTAGGTATGGTAGCCCCTCACCAACGGAAGATTCAGATATTGGTCAAAATCCATACAGAACTATTTATTCGTCGCGCTGAGAAAGATGAATCAACGCCTCTACCGCCAAACGATAGGAATCCATACCAAATCCGGCAATAACGCCTTGACAGACAGGAGTCATGAATGACTTATGACGAAACTCCTCCCTTTTGTGAGTGTTAGAGATATGAACTTCAATAACGGGACACTTAATCGAACGGATGGCATCAGCGATGGCAATGGAAGTATGTGTATAGGCACCTGCATTCAACACGATTCCATCAGAGATGAAACCTGTCTCCTGTATTATATTTATCAATTCTCCCTCTATATTAGACTGATAGTATGAAATACTGATATCAGAATACTTGGATTTCAAAATCTCCAAATAATCGTCGAATGATTGACTACCGTAAATTGTCGGCTCTCTCTTGCCCAACATATTCAAATTGGGTCCATTGATAATGATAATATTCATCTTTTATAGATTTATAAAGGCATCCACAGACGCCTCAAATGATAAATTCAACTTCCTTGAATGCATATTCCCTTTTAGCACCAGACTCGTCACGAAGGACCAAATAGCCTTGAGACAAAACATCTTCAATCTTGGCAGAGAATGTGCCATTGCTATCTCTGTATGAATGGAAACCGCTATTACGATACAAAGATGCGAAATAGTCCTCCTTAATCTTTGCGACCTTACCAGTAAGCAACAATCCATAACGGTCCAGTATCGCCTTTCGGACGATGACAGCACATTCATTCACATTGAAATCCTTTCCAAGAACTTGGCTGACGGAAACGGGGTTGGGTGCATCAGAGAGAAACTCTTTCTGATTAATGTTTATACCTATGCCAATGATGGAATTCTCTATCGAGTGACCAGATATGAAATTCTCTACCAGAATGCCAGCAATTTTCTTATCCTTCCAATAAATGTCATTCGGCCATTTTATGGAAATATCGGAGACCCCACAATGGGAAACAAGCATATCCTTCACTCCCAAAGAGACGGCCTGCGAAATAAGAAACATATCAACAGGTGCTATGAATGTGGGATAAAGCAACAAACTAAACAAAAGGTTTTCGCCTTTAGCAGACTCCCAAGTGTTGTCTATTTGACCCCGGCCTTGGCTTTGGAATTCGGCACAGACCATCAACCCCTCTTGAACGGTTTCATCCTCGCCTACCTCCAACAAATGACGCAAATACGTATTCGTCGAATCTACTTCATTCAAAAATAAAATTCCGTCTTCAACCATCACAAAGAAATGTTAGATCATAAAATTTCTATCTTACCCTACATACGAAACCAACTACTAAAAAGTTCCATTATGCATAGAACAAAGATACACGATTTTCGGGATAAAAACGCAAAATGACGATACTAACTCTCAATGAAGAGCCTTATATAAGACTGTTATCGACAGAAGTGCTTAGTGATACACCAAGAGTATCCAAGCATGATTTCATGCGATCCCG
>JAKSLA010000095.1 GCA_024401455.1 Paludibacteraceae bacterium
CCATACCACGACCAACACCGCTCTCGAAGAATGAAGCCGAACGAGAGAAGTTGAAGGTGATCATACATTGATATTGGCTCCAGATGTTAACCATACGGTTCAACTTATCATCCTCTGACTTAACAACATACTTTTCAAGCAACTCATCCCACAAAGCAGCCAACTCTGCGAATGCAGCGTCAACAGCCTCAACTGTAGAGAATCTCTTGATAAGATCTTGAGCCTTCTTCTTATTTACGAATGTAACGTCAGATGCTTGTGAAGTGATCAACTCACCGCTCTTCTTACGTGCCAAATCCTCCTTGCAGAACTTCTCCTCTTGCTTGTTCTCAACATAACCAAGAACGAAGATGTAGTCCTTGCTCTCACCTGGCTTCAACTCCACCTCGATATAGTGAGATGCGATTGGTGACCAACCGTGTGCCAATGAGTTACCTGGCTTACCAGCCATTACGCATTGAGGATCAGCAAATTCGTTGTATAGACCGATGAATGACTCACGGTCTGTATCGTAACCGTCGATCTTTGCATTTGTTACTGCGTAGTATGCATAGTGGTCACGACGCTCCTTATACTCTGTCTTGTGGTAAATTACGCTACCGTCGATCTCAACCTCACCAGTTGACCAGTTACGTTGGAAGTTCTCCATATCGGTTGCAGCGTTCCACAAACACCACTCAGCGAAAGAGAACAACTTGATCTTCTTTGTATAAGTTGTTGTATTCTTCAAAGTAACCTTTTGAACCTCAGCCCAAGTCTTCAAAGGAACGAAGAACAAAACTGATGCCTCGATACCGTTCTTTGAACCGGTGATGCGAGTGTAGTTCATACCGTGACGGCACTCGTATGAATCAAGCGGAGTCTTGCAAGGCTTCCAACCTGGATTCCAAACTGTACCGTTGTCGTTGATATAGAAGTAACGACCGCCATTATCCATTGGCACGCCATTGTAACGATAACGAGTGATACGACGGAACTTAGCGTCTTTATAGAAATCATAACCTCCGGCTGTGTTTGAAATCAAACCGAAGAAATCCTCGTTACCAAGGTAATTGATCCAAGGGAACGGTGTCGCAGGATTGGTGATGACGAACTCACGGTTCGCATCGTCAAAATGTCCGAATTCCATACTTCGAATTGTTTTTAATTATTATTATTGTTTATACTAGTTTTTTTACACTTTTCAAAACGTACAAATATAAAATTAAATTAGATAATAAATCGCATTTATTTCGGCGAATTATCAACAGATAGGAAGATTTAGCATGTTTCATGTGCGTTGACGAGAACAAACCCATCTACAGACATCTCAACATTGCCTAAACTTATATAAAAAAGGACTATTCGCAAAAAAAGAATGCGCCCTCACGAGCGCATCCTCTCTCATATCAGTCAATAAAATGTATAAATAATTAAAATTCCTTTCCATCATACGATGTAGGATAATCGCCAAAAAGCAAAGAGAATTTAATGCCTTCACGTACGATTTCACCCTTAATTCTACGTGCCATGTATTTAGGCATTGGAACGCCCTTCATCGTCGGAACAATAGAATCTGCTTGGAATGTCATGACCCCGTCCTCCATCTTACATGGAATGTTAGGAACGCTGATATCCAAAGTGACCGGCATTTGAGGCACGAACTTCACACCTTGGAAATCAAGGCTGATGAAATCTGCCGAATCCGCAGCATAAATCAAAATCGAGTCCGTTGGATACTCATCGCCGTCATACACTACCGTCATCAATCCCGAATAGCGTACCTTGTGCGCCTTCACAGAATCCTGGTCATTCTCTCCTGTTGTATCCTTGTCATTCTGTTGATTGTTTGTCGGTTCATCATCGTCATCATCATCACAAGACGCAACACCCAAGGACAACATACCGAGCATCATCGCCCAAGTCAAAAATTTAAATTTCATATCTTTTTGTTTTTATAAAAAATCCTGTTATTACAACTCACATTTGAACGAAACGCCCAATTGTCGAGGCTTGCCTGCCTGAAAGAAATCATTTCCCACCGAACGGAAATAGAATGTGTCATACTCCGTACCGCCCAGATTCTTTCCCCATAGACTCAATGCCAACTTCTTGTGATGGAATGCCAAACCAGCCCCCATCAAGCAGTAGAAGTCTTGCTTATAACTGTTCGCCTCATCCCAATAGATTTCGCCCACTCCTTTCCCATCAACCCTTGCCACAATTTTATCAACAAACGCATTCAAACGGAATGTATATTGTGCCAAGGCCGAAAGCGTATTGGAGGGCGAATACGGAATACGATTGCCAGAAAAATCGCTGCGCCCGTCATTGTAGTCAACAAACGTCGCATTCGTATATCCATAGGCCAACGAAAGAAGCCAATCTTTCGGTTCATAGGTGACGGAGGCTTCTCCTCCCCAACTTCTCGATTTGCCGGCGTTGGTCATCATTCGCCCCGTACTCTTTCCGGCCGGGAAAACCGTCAACTGCTGATCACGACAATCTATATAGAAAAGTGCCCAATCGGCTTGCAAGTCCGTGCTATGGAATGTATGGTGACCGCCTAATTCATAATTCCAACTATATTCAGGATCGTAACGGGTAGCCTGAGCCGAATTATAAGTGCTCACCCCCATGCCGTCAAAATGGACACCCAATTCATCCATCATTCCATTCATCATCCTATTCTGCAAGAGGTCCGAGAAGATTTGCGTATTGAAACCTCCCGCCTTATACCCTTTGGCCACATAAGCATAAACGTTGTTGAAACGACTGATATTATATTGCAAAGAGATTTTCGGCAAAAGTTCTACGAAGTGGTTGGACTCCCGCCCCGCCATTGCCGTTTGGAGCGGTTTATAGTCATTCATCAAATATGAAAAATAGTAGTTGATGTCGGCATGGTTACGGTAGGTCATAGATGCTCTTTCGTAATCCACACGCAAGCCAAGCATAAGCAACCACTTGCCCACTTCAAACTCCGACTGATGATAGAGAGCCGTTCCCCATGTAGGCATATCAAAATGACTATGGACGATGAATTCCTGTTCTTTTATGTCCAACTTATCGGCTGGGAAAATTGATTGTATTCCCTTATTGGCATTATTCAGGATCAGATCCTCGATACCGCCACGCTTGAACGTAACGGGAGCCGTCATATCTACATTCTTGTAAAATCCCCATAGTCCAAAACTCCAATTCCAAACACCCTCTCGGGTTGACTTCAAGACAAAATCTTGTGTAAAAGCATGTTCCGTCTGCGCTTGCGTGAGCGTAAAGACGTTTCGAGGGGTAAAATCTTGGTCGAGGTTCATCTCGTCATCAAGGAATTGGTAACTCGTGACACTCGAAAAGACATATCGGTCCCTTGTATAGCGTAGCGAAAGGCCCTCCATCAAAGAGAAGCGTTCGTACGAAGTCTCGTCATTATAGTTGACAGGCAAAGATTTCTTCGCCGTAGTGTCATACAACGCATAGGCATAACCACCTTGCGAAACGAGACCGAAAGAGAGGGAATTATCAATCATCCAATTTTTCTTCGGTTGCCAAACCATCCTGGCACGAAGTGCCGCTGCATCAGACCCGTCACACTTTTCTCCATCATACTCATTGGTATGAAATCCGTCGGTGTGATCATACGAAGCGGCCACAGAGTAACCGAATTTGTCTGACGTCCTACGATAAACAGAGCCCTTCAGTTTGGCCGTATTCCCCGAAGAGTAGTCTGCCTCGAATCGCATACCCTTATAATATAAGGGAGAAAGCGTATAGACATTCATCACACCGCACATGGTATTTCGTCCGTACATCGTCCCTTGCGGTCCTCGCAGCATCTCCATCCGGGCGATGTCAAACAAGTCAAAATCATAATTGTTCTTGTTCATATAAGGGACATTATCGACATTGAGGCCCATGACAGGCTGGTCGATACGAGCCCCTAACCCACGTATATAAATGGACGACGTCATCTTCGATCCATAATCGGGTTGATAGAAATTGGGGATGGAGGCCGACAGATCTTTGACAGAAGTCACCACATTGCTTGAAACTGCTTCCATTGAGAATGTGGAGGAAGAGAGGGCACTCTCCCGTGACGGACGAGACTCCTTAACTGAAGAAGCGACAACGGAAACACCCTCCAACTGGTAATCTTTCACACGTACATTGAGCGAAGAATCAACAGCCAAGCCCCCCTCAAACTCAGATTTGTCCTGAGCCCAAGAGTATGAGAAACACATCATACACAGAATGCTGACCAACAAACTTCGGCTATACTCCATTGTCATTTACTACTTTTTATGTTTTACAGCACAAAGGTAGCATATATATCAATTGCAAAATAGGACAATCAAAACTATTTTTAGGACTTTTTATTCATCGAACGATAATTCAAAGGCGAGATGCCTACAATCTTCTTAAACTTGCGGGAGAAGTACGACTGATCCATAATATTCAAGGCTTCCGCGATCTCCGCCACACTCATATTCGTATCCATCAAAAGGGCCTTTGCTCGCATAATTATGGATTCTTCAATCCATTGAGAAACGGGTTTTTCGGTATGGTTTTTAACCATCTTATTCAAATGGTTGGGCGTGATGGAAAATCGATCAGCATACTCCCTCACTGATAGCAACGGCTTCGACTCGTCAAATATCATTTCCAAAAAAGCATTGCTAATCGTGTCCTTCAACGGATCTTGCGGGGCATGAATTTCATCGCCTATAACAGAGAAAGCAGAAATAAAGAATGACTTTATCAGGCTACGATTAGGCGATTCTCGTCTAATTTCCGTCAAAATCTTTGAGAAAAGGGTGTCCAAAAGCACAACATTTTCTTCGGACAAAGGTATTTGGAAAATCGCAGAAACAGAATTTGAGGCAAACAAAGACTCTGCCTTGAACAAGTCACAATTGACAAAACTACTATGGAAGCCTCCCATATAACCGATAGCCTCCTTATAATACTTCACCGAAAAGGCTCCCCCTTGAGGGACCATCAACATTTCGTTGGCGCGCACCAAAAACTTATCACCTTCGCCGTTTTCTATCAACGCCTCCCCTTGCGTCAAAAAGACAAAGCTGTTGACCATGGAACGTATCATCGGCGTGGGACAAGGCATCTTATGACAACTCTCATCCAACCTACGCATCATAAATGGTTCTTCGCGAACGGCAGACATTCTGCCCATGTGTCCCGACTTCTCTGCATCCATATTTAGTTCTTTAAAATCCGTGATAAATCCAAGCAATGCATTTTTGGCTCAACAATCGAACTCAAAATTTCGACTGCAATAATACAAAAAAAATCACATGAATCATAAAACGCATAGGGAAGAAAAAAAACTGCGCCTCTACCCAAGCAGAAGCGCAGCATGAAATTATAAAGCAAAAACTATTTTTTACTCCTTGATAAACTTCTTAACAGCAACACCATCCGTGAACTTAATCGTTACGAAATAGATGCCACGAATCAAGTTGGAAGCATCAATAGAAGCTTGTGCATCGGTAACTCTTGCTACGCATACACCTGCCATATCGCTAACCTCAACCTCTGTCACTACCGCGCCATCGGGCAAAAGAAGCGAAAATGCGTCCTTTACTGGATTTGGCGTCAAGAAAACCTGATCGTTGTAAGAGACCATATCCACTGAATTTCCGCAAGGTTGGAATTCGTCTGGCTCCAAAAGCTTAGCTTTGATATATGTTCCAGACGCGGAAGTGTTGTTCCAATCACCACTATCACAAGCGCCACCATTCAATGCGTTGGACGTCTCCTTCTTGCCTGCAATGCTCCAGTTACACCAGCTGATTTTGCGTTCCTTCATCCAATCCATCCAAACATCGCACTCGTCCAAGAATACGCCACCATTTCCGTCGGCTCTTGACGTACCGAACTCTGTCACGAACAAGGCCAAACCTTTGCTCAAAGCGACATCACCCTTGTCACGCAAATATTGGGTGTGCGTACCAGAGTAGAAGTGCAAAGTGTACATCACGTTGTCGTAAGACAATGGATTCTCTGCCGCCTTATCTACATCTTGGCTCCAAGTCGGAGTACCACAGATAACGATTGTGCTTGGGTCGTTGGCACGAATGACAGGAATGACTTGATCAGCATACTCCTTAACCTTATCCCATGTTACAGACGTACCATTCGGCTCGTTACAGATTTCATAAAGCACGTGCTTGTCATCTTTGTGCTTCTTTGACATGTAATCCCAAAAAGGGATAGCGTCATCAAGAGTAGTATTGGGATTGCCGCTGCCTTGGTTAAGGACGTGCCAGTCAATCATACAGTAGATACCATATTTTCCGCAGACCTCAACAAGTTGGTCGATATACTCATTGTAATCATCCATGCTCTTCCATTGCTCTGTGGTATAACCACCCCACTCATGAGTATAGATAGCCAAACGGAAAATATCAATGCCCCAATCGTTAACCAAGGTCTTGATACCATCTTCTCTATAACAACTTGGGAACCAAGCCAAACCGTGTGAACTCATACCACGCAACTGGACAGGATTGCCACATTCGTTGACCATCTTGGTGCCTTGCACAGAAAGTTTACCATTCAAATAAACGGGAGATCCAACCGGATAGTCGGCTGCTGACATTGACAACGAGCATGCAACAAAACCGCATACCGCCATCATCTTCTTAAACGTACTCTTTAAAACCATAATGAAACATTTTACTTTAAATATACGAAAAATACTAATTGTGTTTTTCACGTCACAAATATTGTGTATTTTTTTCAAATCAGCAAACATTACGGAAACAAATCTTTCGTTTTAACGCCGATTTTGAACAGCGTCAATTAAAATGAAGAATGCATGTTAAGATTTGCACGCAACAGATTCATTCCTTATCTTTGCACAAGAAATCACTTGTTTCAAGAATGATTTCTGCTTGTTTGTTTCATTTATCCAACGATCAAAATGGCCAAGTACATTGACTTACGTTGCGACTTCGGATTCAAGTTCTGCATGCAGGACGAGACGGTCATGAAGTCTTTTTTGAACGCTATCCTCGAAGACGAGACAGAGAGGATAACGAGTGTAAAATTCGAGAACGTGGAGATGCCACGCGTCACCAAAGGGCAGCGGGGCGTATCGTTCGACCTGCTCTGCACGACTGAACGCGGGGAAACGATCCTCATCGAGATGCAGAACTCCTCCCAAAAGTTCTTCAAGACGAGGGCCATGTTCTACGTCCACAACCTGATGCGGAAGCAGATCGTCCGCGGTGACAAATGGGAGAAGATGGAGAAGGACATTGCCCGCATATTCGGAATCTTCATCCTGGGCGAAGGCGACAAGAACCTGACGAAGGCCATCACCCGAACCAGCGTGTTCGACAGGGACGAACTTACCGAATTTTGGGACAGGAATCACAATTTTTTCTTATCTTTGCCCAAGTTCACGTTCAACAAAGAGAACCTCACCTCTAAAAACATTTGGCTTCACTTTTTAAAAAATTTAGGATCCATGGATAGAATTTCACCCTCTGTTTACGAAAGAGCGGACGAAGGTCTGCTCAAACTCTTAGAGAAGGCAAACGTGGCCGCCCTCTCCGAGGAGGAGTACGACCTCTATGAAGCCAGCATGAAGGCACTCGAAGACGAGATCGATATGGAGGAGCATGGATATAAGAGAGGTGTGGAAGATGGCATTGAACTGGGCATCGAGAAAGGCATACCACAAGGCTCCCATCTCCACGCCATTGAGGTTGCTCAAAAGATGTTGCAACACAACAAACCTATTGAAGAGATTATCCTCTTTTCCGGACTCTCAAAGGAGGAAATCGAGGCATTGTAGAGAATAGGCAACGTCTGGAAGACGTTATCTCAATAACCCTGTACTTCCCCTAACACGAAGTGAAGGGGATGTGCAGGGTGGATACGTAATACGTAACAGGTGAAGTCACTGTGCGTCAGAAAGAAGCCACCTCTGCGGTGTGTACTGTATCGTCTTACAGACGAGTGCCCCACTCTTATGCGCAACCCCGCACATGTCTCTTCGTTCCATGTACGGGGTTACATAAATAGCGTCTTACAGACGCCAAGTTTCAATTCCACTATTAAGTAGTTTTTGGTAATTGGCTGACTAACGCGAGTTTTTGGGATCTAAAAGTATATAGTTATAAAAAAAGAGGATACGACTTTATCGTACCCTCCTCTATCTTCAATCACCTTTTACGGTGTTTTTCAATCATTACTTGATCAAGTTCTTTCCTGTCATCTCCTTAGGTTGCTCAAGACCAAGCAAATACAAGATGGATGGAGCCACGTCGGCCAACTTACCGTCTTCTACCTTAGCAGACTTATTGTCGCTTACATATACAAAAGGAACTGGGTTCAATGAGTGAGCCGTGTTAGGAGTTCCATCGGCATTGATAGCATTATCAGCATTACCGTGGTCAGCAATGATGATTACATCATAACCGTTTGCCTTAGCAGCCTCAACCGTATCGTTCACGCAGTTGTCGATAGCAACGACAGCCTTCTCGATAGCCTCGTAGATACCTGTGTGACCAACCATATCACCATTAGCGTAGTTAACTACGATGAAGTCGAACTTCT
>JAKSLA010000096.1 GCA_024401455.1 Paludibacteraceae bacterium
TTTTCTATAACTTGCCACTGATTATCGGTGAGATTTGTTGGATAATTGTTCATTTCTTTGTTTTTTCGTACCATAAAGTTACGAATTTCACCAACTTATCAAACTGATAATCAATATTTTAAATGTATTTTAGAGAGATTTTTTAGGTCTCTCAAATTAGTTTTGAATTAAATTTAAACAATTTCTCTGTTTGGCAGATGATTTCTGCAAACTTTATGAAAGAATGCTTAATGTTCCTTTTGTCTCCGATTATAATCATACCCCATCATTTCCCGTAAAGAAAGATTAAAATCACGGCGAGTTTCCGAAATAATCAACTTAAAAGTTGTATAAATTTTGGGGGTTATGTACTTTTACACAAAATAATCAAGTTTTGACTTTCGAGCAAATAACAGAAAATGAAAAACTCTGGGCGGTAAGATACGATGGCTGCCTGGATAATGTACTGGACTCCATTTTTGAACAATGGAACGATGTAGTATGGCTTCGCGATTTCTTCAAGGCAAACCTTGAGGATCTTACATCTTACTTCAAAATCACAGATGTGAATCAAGCCATCTATGATACGATTGAGGATAGCGAGAAGTTGCAATGTCTCATCATGGACATTTCGCCAGATGCTAACCTTGATGTGGCATTCCGCCCACTTGACAACAACCGCACATCGGAGATGCTGCTCGACAATGATATTACGGACAAGGATTCTTTCAACGATTATCAGAAAGAAATTAATTAAAGGAAGGAGGTCTCAATGAAAACGCATGAGGAAATAATCTCTAAACTGAAGGCGCATCAGTCGCCTACGCCATCAAAGTGGCGCGAGAATGCAGAGTGGCGCCGGAAGAACAGAGCTTGGTTGTGCTATTCGCAACACATTGCCATGATGATGCTGGACAAGATGGAGGCGTTGCACATGTCGCAAAAGCAGCTCGCCGAACTCATGGGATGCAGCCAACAGTACGTCTCGAAGGTGCTGAAAGGACAAGAGAACCTTTCGCTTGAGACGATTTCAAAAATTGAAAGTTGTCTAAACTTGCAGATTATGCCGACAAGTCTTTATCCTCACACCTATGTCACAGACACAGAGGACGAAGACTCAACTATGGTAGCCGAGGACGTTGCAGAATACGGGAAATAGCGCACTTGTGCAACATAGCACAACACGACAACAAAAAAACGGAAGCATCATAGAATAAACACGTTAGGCACCGGCGACTCACCTCGTTGGTGCTTGTTTTATAACTTTATGCCATTGTCAACGATAGAATCGAATTTCTTGGTAAAAACTCCCATAGATTATTCGTTGCCGAGTTTAATTCCACCAATAACAACTTTCGGAGCATGACGTTTTGTACCCTTTGGCCCAATAGTTCAAGGTCAATACAAATGCTTTCTTATGTATGATTTAATAGGATTTCGGGCAAGCAAACCTTTTAATCTTTATCTGCAATTTCCACAGTTTGAACAGCCGTTACAAGTCATTCTGCTGCCGCATGTTTCACAATGTTCACAGAAGAACGGGGTGTAGGCTTCCGCATCAAAGAATCCCGGTTCTGGGTTCGTGAGGTTGAAGTCAATGTCCTTTCCTTTGTAACTCAACCCTGATTTGAAGGCTTGGAGCGATTGAGTACGTTTGTCGGGAATACGATACGATTTGCCATCCTTAACGAATACCGTTCCAGTCTCTATGAAGTCGAAAGTCACGTTATATTTTCGACATTGCTCACTCAGTTTCTTTACCCATTCATAGTGACAAGGGCGTGCGCCATCATAGTTTTCTCCTCCGCAAAGCACTTCTTCGATCTGACCCGTAGCGAGGTATTTTTCAACATCGACTTCACCAATGAAAGGTGCCGCCATGAAACCCTTGTGCTTGGCCGGTATGTCGAGCAGGATGGGCAGCCGCTCATCTGCTCGTTTCTGATTCTCGGTTGTTACCTGTAGCAGTACATTCTCGTAGCCATCGCCCCAATCCTTTGGCAAACAATCCTTGATTCGGTTTGCTCTTTTGGTGAGCAATCGGAATACTATGTCAGGTCGTTGTCGTATGATTCGCCATGCTTCTTCCCGCCACTCGTCCGCTTCCTCTACAAAGAAATCCGTAGAAAGCCCTACATAAAGTTGCATTCCAGAAGGCAACTTGAACCGACCGTCACGACGCCTCTGCACAGGGAGATTGAAGTTCTCTGTGCGATAGATCTTCGAAGTGTCGATGCCTCGTTTCCCGTCAAGGAAGTACATATAGCAATGCTGACAACCTTCGCTAATCTTATGACAGCCGTGCCAAGGATTCCAAATAATCATTTACATTCCCAGTTTCTTCAACCATGCTTCCACACTCTTCTTGCCATTTGTACGGACATCGTGACCATAGATTGATAGTGCACTCTTGAAGGTTGCGTTTGGATAAGCCTTCTTCAGGTCGCTGACAACACTGCCCAAACCACTGCCTTCGTGGGTGGTGAACGGGATGATTGTCTTGCCGTTGAGGTCATACTTGCTAAAGAAGGTGAACATCACCTGTGGATAGGTTCCCCACCAAATAGGGCCTCCGATGAAGACAGTGTCGTAATCGTCGATGTTATCAATACTGCCCTTGAATGCAGGAAGCTCTTTCTTCTGCTGCTCTTCTTTTGCAAAGTTACAGAGTGGAGTGTAGGCCATGTCATACGACTTCTCGGCAACAATCTCGAAACGGTCAGCACCGGTTGCTTCACAAATCATGTCTGCTATAAGCTTCGTATTCCCTTCCTTGATATTCCCTACAGAATAGTTCTCGCCTGCATGGGAAAAATAGATTACAATTGCGTTCATCTTATTTAATTCTTTGTTTGTTACTTCATTTGCTTTTATTGCTCCCAAACATGCCATTGGCAAAAAAGCCGTCATGGCTATAAAAATGATTGTCAAATACTTTTTCATATTTTTTTTATCAATTTATCAGGACTACCAGACGCATGGATTTAGTGCGATTCCTTAACTTTTCACGAGCACTATTACAATCTCCCCAAACAATATTTGCCTTTCTAACAAACATTTTTATGATAAAAAATAGAGCAAGGACATCGCCTTGCTCTATTTTTCTATAACTCTAAAAGTTTGTATTCCAAACGTCTATTATTCTGCAGGAACAATTCTAAAGTTATCCACACACATAAAGATAGGATTAGCACTCTTAGGACCAAATTGAACGAAACTAAAGTTTGTAGCCTTTGTCAAATCCAATGGGTATTTAGAATCCAAATCATCGCTCTCAATGCCATGATGGAACTCTGACAAAGGAATTGTCACCGTCATCCAAGAGTCATCAGTGTGGAAACCGTCTTTCGTACCCTCGAAAGGCTTCCAGAAACATATAGCGGAAAGCTCACGACCATGCTTATTGGCCGCATCATAAGGGCCAAAGAAAATCTCGGTACGAGGTCCATTGTAAGCCGTTGCTTTAGGGATAAACACCTCAAATTTAAGCACCAAATCCTCCAATTTCTCATTTTGGAATAGGCTGGCAACCGATTCTTTACCACGACCACCCTCATCCGTATTGGCTACATACTGAAGGAACATCGTATGCTTCATTGCCCAATCTACATCATATGTACCATACAAGAAACCATAGTTACCATCGCATGGATCAGGAAGTTGGGTTGGCAATGGGGTTACACTATCTGCGATTTCTACAATGCCCTTGATTTTGTTGCCATCTTCATCAAATGGCTCGTAACCACCCCAGGTAGCCACTCTGCTATCAAAGTTGACGATGATGTTTCTGTCATCCTTGAAATGGAATGGCGACTTAACCTCTTCGCTACCATTAGAGACGGTGATACGGCCTGCCTTGGCACCATTTGGAACGGTAACATACAAAACTGAATCATTGGAATTTGCTTGCGGTGTTGCAGCCAAATCACCAGGGAAGATAACCGACTTGACCGACTTCAAATTCTTGCCATACAAAATTGCTGTACCGCCATCTGGCACATACTCGCATCTCATACTGTTCAACTCCGGAGTCTTAACTGCATTGTCGCAAGATGTGGCCAACAATCCCGCTGCCAATATCGAGGCATATGTAATAAATCTTGTTTTCATAATGATAAATATTAGTTCGTTATTCAATATATTTTACTTTTTCTTACTCCAAAAACAATCAACGGAACTTACCATTCGCTACATTCCTCATTGGTTGCATAACAAATTTAATTCATTCAGACAGAAAAACAAAAAAATTCCAACATTTTTTACCAACTAAACACATTTATCTGGAATTTATTGATTCCGCACATTTATTTCTGGAAAATGAACTCAATCGTCATATTGGGCCACTTCGTCCCAAAAAGCATTTCGGAACTCTTCATCCAAAAGATCTTCCTTATGCTCCTTCAAAATATCCTTCTTACATTTGCTGATACTGAAGATACTTTCTTCCTTGCTACATTCACAATACTCCTCACCTGCCGAACGTCCACGTGACGCAGGCGTGCTACAAGCACTCAAAGCCAACCAAAAAGAAACAATCGGAAACAATCTACTACTTTTCATAACCTTGTACTTTTAAGGGGTCATCAACAAATCCCCCATTTTTCTAATTTCACCCTTGGGAAATCCTTGAAATCTCATGCACGCTTTTGATTTCCTTGCCGCATCATGAGGATTTTCCTTTGTTCGGGCGGTGCCTTGTGCCCACCCTGTACGGGCGGTGCCTTGTGCCCACCCTGTACGGGCGGTGCCTTGTGCCCGCCCTATTCCTCAAAACGCTTCAACTCCAACTTTTCTCCGTCAAAGCAAGCATAAGAGTATTTATCAATCCAATCGCCTAAGATAACCACTCTTTTTCCTCCCTGAATTTCCAAATCGAGCATGATATGACGATGTCCATAGACATAAAAATCGATGTCATCATGTGTCTTGGCATGTTCTTTTGAAAAAATCACCATATATTCAGAATCTTCTCCTAAACAAAAGTTGGTAGGATCATCCAATTTCGACTTGCGGCTGTGACGCGACCAAGCATAACCAAACGGCACCGTAAACCAAGGGTGAATCATCTTATACAGCACTTGACAAACCTTGTTACGGAAAAACCAACGGATGAAACGGAACGCTTTGCTGGGATCGCCCAACCCATCGCCGTGCGCCATAAAAAACCGTTTGCCGAAGATATCCATCTCCAATGTACCGTCAATCACCGTTGCTCCCACCTCTTTCGGCAGATAATCAAACATCCAAATATCGTGGTTGCCGACAAAGATAAAGATCTGGACACCCAAGTCGGACAACTCGCCCAACTTGCCTATGAAACGGGTATAGCCTTTCGGAACCACATGTCGATATTCAAACCAATAGTCGAACATGTCTCCCAACAAAAACAAATAGGCAGCGTCTCCTTTTATGGAATCGAGCCAACGCACCAACCTACGTTCCGCATCCAAGGGGTGCTCCTTGATGTCGAGCCCCAAATGGGCGTCCGATGCTAAATATGCCTTGTTGCCAGCCATGCCCCACTCTCTTTAAAGCATTCCTAATTCGAGCAGAGCCTCTTCGCTCATCATCTCCTTCGTCCACTCCGGTTCGAAGACAATGTTCACGTTAGCATCCTTGACGCCTGGCACTCCCACCAACTTCATGTGAACATCCTCCACAATGAAATCGGCCGCCGGACAGTTGGGCGCTGTCATAGTCATATCCAGTTCTACATGACCATCCTCTTGGACATCAATCTTATAGATGAGGCCCAAATCGTATATATTGACAGGAATTTCAGGATCATAGACCGTCTTCAAGACATCCACAATCTTCTCCTCTATTGCCAAAAACTCATTGTTTCCAGCCGCTTCCTGACCATTCTCCATATTCTCAATATTATTAGGGGCATTCAACAAATTCCCCGATTTTTAATATCCATCATCTTTAGGCGTCCCCTGAAATGCAAAACCATTTTCAGAAGATTCCTATAAATATTCCTTACCTACCTGCACCTTCGTGTCATTGACAAATTGACGGATGCGGTTCTCCTCCTCGCGTCTGCAGATGAGAAGGACGTTTTTGTTCTCCGTGATCACAAAATTCTCCATGCCTTGAATCACGGCCAACTTACCTTCCGGCAAAGCAACAATATTATTTTTGCTCTCATACATCAAAGTCTTGCCACTCACCAGCATATTATTGTCGCCGTCCTTGCACGCGTCAGACAACGTATAGAGGGAATTCCACGTACCCAAGTCTGTCCATCCGAAATCGGCCGTGATGACATACACATTCTGAGCCTTCTCCAAAATCTGATAATCAATGGAATTGTTGGTACATGATTGGTAAATCTTGTCGATGAAAGCCTGCTCTTCAGACGTGTTATAAAAATCCTTTCCGTCTGAGAACTTATGCGCCAATTCAGGCATATATTGTTCAAAAGCCTCAGAAATTGCCTGGGCCGTCCACAAGAACATACTGGTATTCCAGTAGAACTCGCCGCTATCCAAGAATATCTGCGCCAAATCGGCATTGGGTTTTTCCGTGAAAGTCTTTGCCTTAAAAAGATTTTGGTCAACCTCCGTCTCTCCAATTTGAATATAACCGTAGGCTGTCTCCGCACGGTTAGGCTTGATACCGACGGTCAACAAACAATCGTTTTCCGAAACGAACTGGAATCCACGATTGATCGTATCAATATATTCAGCCTCCTTCACCACCAAATTATCGGAAGGAGTCACCCATATCCTAGCGTTTTCATTGATTGCTTTAATCTTATACATCGCATAGGCAATACAAGGCGCCGTGTTTCGCACCGCCGGCTCGAACAAAATCTGACTTTCTGCAAGAGCAGGAAGTTGTTCCAAAACCAAATCCTTGTATTTCTTATTGGTCGAAATATAGACATTTTCCTTGTCCACAACCTTGCAAACTCTATCATACGTCATTTGAAGCAACGATCGTCCCGTCCCCAAGAAATCCAAAAACTGCTTTGGTTCTGAGGTCGAACTATAAGGCCAAAAACGACTACCTGCGCCACCAGCCAAAATCACGCAAAAGTTATCTTTCATATTTTCAGAAAATAAAAATTCTTATGAGAGGCAGGAACAAGCCGGGACAATGCCTTCCCAACAAGCATTCATATTCCTACATCCATTTCACGAAGATAATTCATTTTTCAATACCTGCCAAAAATCGCCACAAAGTTTACAAAAAAAAGTTACGAACGAAATCAACAACGCGGACTTCACAGGACGAATTTTTCTTCGCCCTACCTCTCCACTCTTTTTGCCAACCCATAAATCACCGCTACGCCCACCGTGTAAGCAAAAAGGTCGGAGACTAAAAATCCTTGGCCAAGCACCAAATGTCCTAAAGTAGTGGCACGAATTTTCACCAATACGTCCCAACGTATCAGTTGCGAGAACTCCACTACGTAAGAAATAAGAAGCGCAGCCAAAGCCACCCGCCACAACGAACATCTAACAAAAAGAAGACGGACAAGACAAAAAACCATCATCGCCCAAAGGGCATCGCCCGTCGCATCTGGCAGGCACGACAACTGCCGACTACCTAACCCAATGAAAATGATTGCAATAACAGCAATAGCATATCCTACTCTATATTTTTTCTCTCGCCCCATACGTTTCAACTTTCGAAATCTTTTTTATGCAAAGATAAAAATTTCCGATTTTTTTTCATCGATTGCTTGCAGATTCAAAAATAAGCACTACCTTTGCATCGCAATTGAGAAACAAACCTCTCAGAGTTGCCCAGATGGCGGAATCGGTAGACGCGCTGGTCTCAAACACCAGTGGATTCACTTCCATCCCGGTTCGACCCCGGGTCTGGGTACGAAAAGCAAGAGACATCACATTGTGGTGTCTCTTTTTTTGTGTCCATCGATTAAGTGGCGCCCACTATCCTTGACGCGAACATCCGACCAACAACAAAGATAGGTCAACGCTTAGTGAAAATCGGGGTGAGCCATCCACGAATAGGAATCACCACCCAAGACAAAAAAAAAGAAGATTTTTTCAAAAAAAAATGACGATTCCTCTTGTAGATTCAAAAATAAGCACTACCTTTGCATCGCAATTGAGAAACAAACCTCTCAG
>JAKSLA010000097.1 GCA_024401455.1 Paludibacteraceae bacterium
AGCGCATCTGGTTTGGGACCAGAGGGTCGGGGGTTCGAATCCCTTCACCTCGACATCGTTCAAGAAGTCAATTCGTTGAGGGTTGACTTCTTTTTTTTTGTTCTAATCAAAGATGGGTCGTTGAGGAATGCGGTGGTACAAAAAAAGAAAAGGAATGCCCCAGTTCGCCGGAACATTCCCTTTCGTTTATTGTATGGATTTCTGTAAAATGCCTATGAAAATCTTCAAAATTCCTATAAGACAATTTTTTAGAAGTCCCTTAAGACCCTCTTTTTACTTTATAACTTGTGCACCTTGGCCTTCAACTGCGCCAAAGAATAAGAGCGCCTTTTGAAGGTTGTAGCGGTTGGCGAACATTGTTGCAGACGACTCCATTTTGCCAACTTGGTTCATGCCCATAGAGGCACGGAATTGGTTGGCTGATGAGTTCGGATCGTAGTCTGTCGTCTCCCTGTAAGAGGCAGAGAGGAAGCCATTTGCATAAGCAGCGTCCAATCGATTGTTGAAGATGGCTGCATCCTTGATGGTCTTGTTGTTCTTCACCTCGTTGAGTGTTTCAACATCGTCGAAATCTTCAGCCTTTACACGAAGGAACAAACCACCGCCAGGCAATGTGAGGTCTGCTTGCTTGTTGAAGCAGAAGAGGTTGTTGACCGAAGTGCAGATGCGCTTGCTCTCAGCCTCTTTGTTGCTGTCGATGTGAGTACGGTCTAAGCCGGCGAAGATGGAGAAACCGAAGATGTTGTTTGTGCAGTAGTAGTCTGTGCAAGGCATTAGTCGCAATCCGTAGCCCATATCGGTGAATTCCTTTGTACGGCTCCAAGAGAACAATACGGTGTTGTGGTCGAATTCAACGACGCTACGCTTCAACATAGAGTTGTAGCTTCCGCGGATGTCGATGGCTGCCATTACGATGTTCACGAAGATGTTGTTCTTGATAGTGGCCTTGCCTTTGAACATACCCATGATACCGAAGTTAGAACCATTGACGAATGCACAATTGGAGATGTTGATGTTTACTTCTGGATTGTTGAAGTAGATGAGACTCATTCTGTTTGTGAATACGTTTGGCTCGTTGCAATCAGGCCCGCCGATTCCTGAAGAACCGACTGGCTGCATCATTGGCGACTCTACGCCTGCAGGTTGTCCCTCTCTCTTAGAGTTGTAGGCGATGGCGTTGCCTTGGTTGAAGATGAGTCCGTCGATAGTGACATTTTTTCCTTCGCCCTTCTGAATGTCGATTGTCATTATACCTTGCCCTTTGGCTGTACCGCTGGCAGTAGAAGTCAATTCTACTTTGGTTTGGTATTTCAAAACGTCGCGTTTGCTGAAGTCGGCCGAGAAACCACCCATGATAGAAAGCGGCTTTGTTACGTTGATGTTACCGCAGTCGAGTGTGCCGAGGTAGTTGCCCTCTGCAACGAGGATTGTTGCCCCTTCTGGCGCTGCATCGATGGCCTTTTGAAGGTTTTTGAATGCGTTGGCAGCCGATAGACCGTCATTGCGGTTGCTGCCTTCAGCCTTGTTTACATAGTAAACGGTGCCTTTTGCAATAGAGGATGCTGCAGAAGTAGCCTCTGAGTCTGACAAGAAACTCAAGGAAGGCATAGTGCTTGATGTTGAAATAGGGGCAGTTGTTGATGTTGAGCCTGAATTGGAAGGCATTTCAGCAGTCAATGTAGGCATGGTAACTTGGTCTCCTTGTAGAGTTGCGTTACTATTGTTGCCATTGCCACCACAAGAAGCCACAGTCAAAACTACGCCTGTAGCCAAAAGTAAATTGGTAATCTTCATTTTTTTATTTTGTTAATGTGTTAGTCTTCTCCCTCGACAAACGGTCTCTTCCGAATGTATGTGGTTTTAAAAAAGATTATTATAGTTCAAATGCATGATGCAAAAGTAGGAAAAACATAGATTAAAATCAATCTTTTCGTTCCAAATAACTGAGGGAAAGTTCTTTGCTGGAGAGGAATTTATAGGGCTTCGCTTTTTGTCGTTGATGCCTTTTCTGTGTGCAGGGAATATAACAAACGTATGGGAGGAAGTTGGTAAAGAAAAATTAGTATTTTTGTACTCAATAAAAAAACAAGTAACTATGGCAATAGCACAATCACTAACGGAGTTAGTGGGTAATACCCCGCTACTTTCATTGAATAAATTCTCTGCGAAGAAGGGGCTTGAAACTCCAATTATCGCAAAGGTAGAGTTTTTTAATCCGGGCGGAAGCGTGAAGGACCGTGTCGCTTTGGCTATGATAGAGGAGGCCGAGGCGAAGGGCATCTTGAAACCTGGCGCTACAATCATCGAACCAACTTCGGGAAACACCGGCGTGGGACTTGCATTGGTTAGTGCTGTTAAGGGGTATCACCTTATCCTTACAATGCCAGAGACAATGAGCATCGAGCGTCGCAACCTTGTTAAGGCGTATGGTGCCGAGGTTCGCTTGACGAGTGGACGTGATGGAATGTCAGGCGCAATCAAGGAGGCTGAGAATCTTAAGGCGAGCATTCCTGGTTCGGTAATCCTTCAACAGTTTGAGAATCCGGCAAATCCAGCAAGGCATTATGCGACGACAGGCCCGGAAATTTGGGCGCAGACGGAGGGGAAGATAGATGTTTTTGTCGCTTGTGTCGGTACGGGTGGTACTGTCAGCGGTATTGCAAAGTATTTGAAGGAGCAGAATCCGGCCATCAAGGTTTATGGAATCGAGCCGTCAACTTCAGCCGTATTAAACGGAAAGCCTGCTGGACCGCACAAGATCCAGGGCATCGGTGCTGGTTTCATTCCAAAGACATATAATGCAGATGTTATTGATGAAGTTTTGATGATCGACAACGATGATGCTATCCGTACAGGTAGAGAATTGGCTCAGCAAGAGGGCTTACTTGTCGGTATTTCATCTGGTGCGGCTGCATTCGGAGCGGCTCTTTTGGCGAAGCGTCCGGAAAACAAAGGCAAGAGAATTGTTACGTTATTGCCCGATACGGGAGAGCGTTACTTGTCAACCGTGCTTTATGCGTTCGATGAGTATCCACTATAATTGCGATATGGGTTGTTAGGAATACAAGGGTGTCACTGGATGGTGATGCCCTTCCTTTTTTATCAGAAGAGGCTTTCTCAAAGTTTTTGTTCGTATCTACTTTTTTGTTATTTTTGCAAAGAAAGAATTGCAATTGCGGTAATAGCTCAGTTGGTAGAGCGTCGGCTTCCCAAGCCGAAGGTCGCGGGTTCGAACCCCGTTTACCGCTCTTAATTTCAAATGTTTTTTCTGCCCGAAATCAAGGCGAATCTATCCGATTCGTCCTTTTTTCTTATTTATAATAATAGCACAAGAAATGAAATATGTCGGTAGTTTTCAAAATCATAATTTGCCAAAGAATGACTATCCCAAACTGTTTACATATTCTGAAGGAAGGGAAATCATTTTGAACTATAACGATAATCGTCCATTTTATATTGAACAAATCTCCATTCTAATAGATAGTGAATATCATTTATATGCCGTTTTTGAATGTGGATTGATGTTTACATCAGAAGTCGATGCTAAAAATTTTGGTCGAAATTTTACTTCAGAATTGATAAACCTCATAGATAATTATGGGGTTATGTAGTGTTCAACACCACCCCAAAGCAAAGACCAACCGACAAATTCATATTGTTGACGGACGTCGTTCTTTATGAATTTTTCCCCGAACTTACATTTTGTCGCTTTCGAGAACAATAAAGCCGTTTCAAAGTTTCAATCTACGATTAAAATCTCTGAAACGGCTTTGTTCATAAGGCTTTCAAGAAATCAACTTACATTTTGACAATTCAAAATTCGTGAAAATTAGTTTTGATCACCTTTAAAATTTCCCTGTCGGAATTTCTTATTTCATTACCAAAGGTTGTCCTGTGGCTTCAACAACGCTCCACCAGAATTCACCTTCCAAATTCACTTTCTTACGTTGAGCTGTAGCCGCTTTGATAGGCAACAAAGTGAAAGAACCGTTCCAGTAACCAACTACGAAGTCCGTACGGCCGGCCATAGCGGCGTGAACGGCATTGTGGGTCAACTGCTCGCAGAATTTGCTGTCGTTTGCGTTGGCTGGAATACTGCGGATGATATAACTTGGGTCAATGTATTTCACACTGATTGGAATGTTTCTCTTCTTGAAGTAGTCTGTGATTTGGTTCTTCATATAGACGCCGATGTCCTCGTGAAGAATGTTTCCTGATGCATCCTTCTTGCGTTCTCCTTGGAAGAATTGTTGACCAGCGCCCTCGGCTACGACAACAACCGCATGTTTCTTACGCTCCAAACGTTTCTCCAGCAAGTTTAAGAAACCATTCTTTGTTTCTGGGTTGTCCAAATTGAAATCCATTTCAGGAATCAAGCAGAAGTTTACGTCAGGCACTGCCAATGCTACGTTTGCAGCGATGAAGCCAGAGTCTCTACCCATCAACTTAACCAACGCCACACCATTGATAGCGCCTTTAGCCTCGTAGTGGGCATTCAAGATGATTGGTTGGGCTGCGGTGAAGGCCGACTCAAATCCGAATGACTTCTCAATCAAGTTGATGTCATTGTCGATAGTTTTCGGTACACCGGCTACGGAAATCTTTAGGCCACGTCTTTCTATCTCCTCATAGATGTTATGAGCACCCTTTAATGTGCCGTCTCCACCCACGCAGAACAAAATGTTGATGTTGTTCCTTTCCAATGTGTCAACGATAACATCTACAGGTTGTTCGCCACGAGAGGATGCCAATATACTACCACCGTCTTTGTGAATATCGTCCACAAAGTCTGGCGTCAAATCGATAAATGGGATTTGGTTGTCTGGGTTCAATCCTGCGTAGCCATATTGAATGCCGACGATGTTGGTCACTCCATAGCGGTTCCAAAGGTGAGTCACCAATCCACGGATCACATTGTTGAGTCCTGGACAAAGACCGCCACAAGTTACGATGGCAACCTTGGTCTTGGCAGGCTCGAAGTACAAAAGTTCCTTAGGTCCTGGTTTCTCGAAAGATACCAAGTCTTCGCCATTTTTTATAGAAGACATTACATCTTGTAAGGATGACGAGTAGAGTACGCGCTCGCCGTCTTCTACGAAGTCATAGATGCCATCGCCTTTTACCTTGGACAATTGAAGAGGAGTCTTGATTTTGCACTCTCCAAGCGTCTTTATCGTGAAATTCATGTCCATAGTCCAATCTGTTTTTGTTTTTACAAATTTAGGTTTTTTCATTAATCATTTGTAAAAGTCGAGCAAGAAATTTTCATTTATTTCGGGGAAGTTATAGATTGATAGAATATTGTCTATCGTTCATTCCTTTATGACAACGCTAAAATGATCTATGGTATAAGTAAATGTCAGAATAATAGGTGATTACAAAAGAAAATGCAAATTGAAAGGCTGACTTTCGATTTGCAAAACGAGGCGTAAAAAAAGGCCACCCATGCGGGTGCGGCTTTTTTGATTGAATCCATCAACTTCCCTCGCCAAATCTCATTAGCATTCCGTTGATTTGGCAGTGTATGAATATATATAATTTGCCAAATCGAATGTATAATATATAGATTTGGCAGCGTATAATGTTTTATATTCTGCCAAATCTATGGTAAAATATATAGATTTGGCAAAATACGGCATTGGCCGTCACTTTCTGATAGGTCTAAAATAATCTATGAAATAAACGCCAAGACAATAGGTGGTTATAATAAAAATTGCAAATTGAAAGTTTGAGTTTCGGTTTGCAAAACGAGGTGTAAAAAAAGCCGCACCCAAGCGGGTACGGCTGTTATATGATAGGGAAAACATTCAGAGTGAACTATCCATGCTGGAGACAATCGCAACTATTTCACTCAAGTTGCAGACAGTTACTTTTTCGGCCAATGGGTACGCTGATTCAACAGGAGCCACAACATAGATATCCGTTGGTTCTAAAAAGGCGATTGATTTCCAAAATCCTTCCGTCACTGAGGGTGCAGTGGAGGATTTACATTCTATGGCAATAAGCCGATCTGAATATTGCAACAATAGATCCATTTCTTCCCCTGTGGCGCTACGATAAAAAGAGCACTGTGCATTTCTTGCTACGGAACATACATTCTCGACCACCATTCCTTCCCATGAATTACCTAATACAGGATTGCTTAGCAAATCATTGAACGACTTTATTCGCAAGATTTGATGCAGCAGACCGCTATCTCTGACATAAATCTTAGGAGATTTCACCAACCTTTTTTTTGTGTTCTTAAAATAGGGGGGCAAGGAACGGATAATATATGTTTGTTCCATAATGTCTAAGTAGTGGCGAATGGTTGTCGGACTCAATCCCATAGAAGAGGCAAGTTTGGATGAGTTGAGCAATTGTCCTTGTTCGTATGCTGTCATAGTTAGCAATCTCATCAATTGTGGGGCGGCAATTTGGAATCCCAACTGAGGGATATCTCTCTCAATATATGTGCGGATAAAGTTTTCCCTCCACAAGCAACTGCTATTGTCATCAACTGCCATGAAACTATCGGGGTACCCGCCTCTGAACCAATAGTTTTGCAATGAGAAATCTTCTGTCTTATCCACTTCATCTACCAAAAAGGGAGTCAGAGAGATTAGCCCGACGCGCCCAGCCAACGACTCGGAGGTGTGTTGGATTAAATTTCTGGAGGCCGAACCCAACAAAATGAATCTGCCATGACGTCTGTCTCTGTCAATCTCGCTTCTAAGCACAGCGAAGATATCCGGACGCAGTTGCACCTCGTCCAGACAGATGGTCTTGTTTGCGTTGTATTGGAAGAAAAGAGAAGGCTCGTTTAGTTTCGCTAAGTCATCTCTGTTTTGAAGGTCTAAATACAAGATGTTAGAGTCTTCCTTCTGCATCATCTTTACCAACGTACTTTTTCCACACTGCCTTGATCCTAAGATCGCAACTGCAGGAAAAACAGACAAGTTCGTCTTGACAAATTCTATGATATTTCTTGAAATATACTTCATATTGTAGCTTGCTTTTTGCAAAAGTACAAAACAAACATCAGATTCACAGCAAAATATAACAAAAATTGCAAATTGAAACACAAACTTTCAATTTGCAATTTGTTAATAGATCGGTTCACTCCCAAGTTCCGTCAAGGGCTCGTTAATAGTTTCCCATTCCGTTCTTTTAGGGATACTATCTTCAAACACGTTATATAAAATGGTTCTCTTTTTGCCAGTCAGATAGTTGATACTGACATCATGGGCGTCACCTGTTGCTCTGTGAAATTCATCTGCAACATATCCAATTTTGTAGAATGCTCCGTTTTGATATCGGTATTTGACGGAAAAATTAGGATTCGTCCACGAGCCGTATCCTAAAAACACTTTGACGTTTATTGTCAAAACCCGTTTGACTGGTATGTTAACACTTAAATCTTCATAATAGATTGGACCATCCTCTGGAGAAACGAGGTCTTCGTACAGTTTGTATTGCGTGAAGCCTCCTTCCTTGCCCCAATAAATTGCGAATACAATTGGGTTAGGTGTGTAGTGATTTTCAGAATCGCTCTTTATGCTTCTTCGGGAGAAAAAGGCAAGGTCATCGAACCCATCTCCGTTGAGGTCTCCGATAGCTTCGGATAGGATCTCCCAATTCTCGGGAACAATGTCTTTCGAATTAGCACCTTTCTCTTGAAATTCATACACCTCTTTTGCCGTTGAGTCGTAGGAGGAATCTTCTTGCTCTTGCGAGTACGAATTAAAGGCCAGACAAAGCATTATGTTTATAGCGATGACGTATAATTTCATTGTGAATTGGTTTTCTGCAAAAATATCACATCACACACATTTTTCAAAATGCTTTCGTCATGAAGAATCATTGAATCGAATCAAGGATTATACTTGCCCATTCAGGGATGGACTCCGTATATTGTTTTGCTAATTTGCCTTCCGACAGACGGAACTACAACCTTGCGTCTTCATTGTCAATGGAGTTGTCGTAGAAATAAGCACGGTTGACAACAGAAGATAACTCTTGGCAATTTCGGATGGATTGATAATATCTGGAGATGA
>JAKSLA010000098.1 GCA_024401455.1 Paludibacteraceae bacterium
TCAACGCTGACAAGTTCGACAAGGACGCTAACACTAACGAGACAGCTATCGACCAAACTCCAGAAGGCTGGATGGGTCTTGATATCGCTACTAAGTCAATCGCTAACTTCCAAAACGTAATCGAGAACTCTAAGACTTTGATCTGGAACGGCCCTATGGGTGTATTCGAGTTCGATAAGTTCGCTGCTGGTACTACTGCTATCGCAAAGGCTGTTGCTGCTGCAACTGCTAAGGGTGCTTACTCTTTGATCGGTGGTGGTGACTCAGTTGCTGCTATCAACAAGAACAACTTGGCTGACAAGGTTTCTTACGTTTCTACTGGTGGTGGTGCTATGTTGGAGTACATGGAAGGTAAGGTTCTTCCAGGTATCGCTGCTATCCGTGGTGACAAATAATTGAAACAGATTATTTAATATAAAAGGAATCGGATTCGTCCGGTTCCTTTTTTTTACTCTGAACGCCTGCTCTGTCGGATGGGAAATGGTTTCGGAGTGTTCTTAATCAGGGCGATGGACTAAGCCCGCATGAATGTAAAGTATGAAGATATTGTTATTATTGCTTGCCCTCTTGCCCGGTTGCTTATGGGCGCAAGCAGAAGAAGAGGCGTCGGTTGTAGATTCAGCCGCCCTTGTCCGTGCCATAGATTCTTTGCAGTATGTCTATGACCATGACTCCATCAAGGGGACGGTCAGTATGGTCTATTTGGATGAGGCACACTCTTACATCAACGTGCCAGAAGGATACTGTTACCTTTCGAAGGCGAAGACCCGACATCTTATCGAGGATTATTGGTCAAATCCGGAAGACGATGACGTCATCGGCTCCATTATAAAGGATTCGGCCAAGACATTCGCTGGGGTGGATGTCGTTTTCCTTATTTATTATGACGAATGTGGCTATGTGAAGGACGAGGATGCCGATTCTTACAACTACGACGACATCTTGGCAGAGAAAAGAAAAGATGCAGAAGAACAGAATGAGGAGAGGAAAGCACTTGGCTATGAGACGATTGAAGTGGTAGGTTGGGCCGATGCACCCTTCTATGATTCGGAGAAGAAAGCGCTTCATTGGGCTTTGCACGCAAGATTTGGCGAAGGCGACGAACTTAACGAGACGCTGAACTACGATATCCGAATGTTGGGTAGGAAGGGAATGTTGATTTTGAAGGCTGTGGCCCATATGGACGATATGCCTCAGGTGAAGGAGATGAGGAATGTCATTGTTGAGAATACTCATTTCATCGAAGGCTATACCTATAATGACTTCAATCCGGTGACAGACCATATCGCAGAGTGGGGTATCGGCACATTGGTGGCAGGAAAATTGCTTGCCAAGGCTGGCATCCTTGCCAAATGTACTGCGTTCCTACTGAAGTTCTGGAAGTTTATTGTTGTTGCAGTTGGTGTGGTAATCACCTATTTCTTCAAGAAGAAGGAAAAGTAAAACCAAAAGGAGTTTTTGAAAATTCTCCAATTCTTTTAAAGGCTGTTTAAATTCTCCAATGGGGAAATTAAACAGCTTCTTTTTTTTGTTCGCTAACTAAAGTAGATAAACTTGGGGGCGTCTGCAATTTGACCGACGAATGAAATTTAGTTAATTTGTCTATGTTGCACTGAAAAATCCTTATATTTGCATTTTGAGAAAAAGGACGCATGGGAGACCTATCGTCCGCGTGTAATAACTGCACAATTATATGGATACGACATCAGATTCAATAGAAGAGTACATCCTTCGTCACATCGACGCGGAGCCAGCCTATTTAAAGAAGTTGACTCGCGACACGCATTTGTACACCCTAAAGCCAAGAATGCTTTCGGGCCATCTGCAAGGTAGAATGTTGAAGATGTTCTGCAATATGGTTTCGCCCAAAAACATCTTGGAAATCGGTGCGTTCACGGGCTATTCTGCACTTTGCATGGCAGAGTCGCTTCCTGAGGGCGGAATGTTGCACACGATAGAGGTGAACGACGAAATGGAAGAGTTTCTCGACCGTGTTTTTTCCGAGTCTGATTATGCCGACCGTATAACGCTTCATATCGGTGATGCACTGAAGGTGATTCCAACTTTGGACGTTGAGTTTGACGTGGCGTTCATTGACGGCAACAAACGTCACTATTGGGAGTATTTCGAGGCGGTTTATCCCAAGATGAGGGTGGGCGGCCTGATGATAGCCGACAACACATTGTGGGACGGCCACGTGTTGGAGACGGAGACGCGTGACGCACAAACATTGGGCGTGAAGAAGTTCAATGATAGGATAGCCCAAGACGACCGAGTGGAACGTGTCATAGTGCCCGTCAGAGATGGAATGACACTTATCCGCAAGATAAAATAATGACAATTAAAGAAAATATGAATATATTGAAACTTAAGTATTTAGTCCTTTCTTTTTGTGCGATGACATCGTTGGCTTTCGTTTCGTGCGATAAGAATTCGCATTCTGATGATGACATTATCGCCATCAACAAGGAGAATAAAGAGAAGGGGGAAACATTTCTTGCCGAAAACAGAAATGCAGAGGGTGTTGTGGAGACTTTTTCGGGTCTTCAATATAAAATCGACTCGTTAGGTTCGGGCGAAAAGCCTATCTTGACCGATTCGGTGAAGTTGGAGTACGTCGGAAAGAAGACGAACGGCGAGATTTTCGTTTCCAATACAGATATGTTGCTGGTTTCTGCCCAAATAGACGGACTTGCGCAAGGTTTGCGCTATATGCCCGAAGGTTCAAAGTTCACGCTCTACATTCCATATTACTTGGGTTATGGCGTGGGTGGCCGTTCGTTCAGCAGCAAAGGAAAGACGGTGAACATTGGTGCCTATTCGGCGCTGATTTTCGAATGTGAGTTGCATTCAGTTAAGCATAACAAATAAAACTGCTTGATCTTGTAAATTCCCCGACAAAAAAACGTGGCATTTTGAAACGTATTTTAGGGGATTTTAATATATTTGTATCGCTTTTTTAGATAGAAGCAAATTTTCAATAGAAGTTAAAAAGTAAAATATATGTTGACGCTTAAAGTTATTACAGAGAATACGGATGAGGTAATCCGTAGATTGGCAAAGAAACATTTCGATGCTAAAGAGGTTATTGCGAAAGTGATTGAATTGGATAAGACCAGACGCGCCTCGCAATCTTCGTTGGACAACATCTTGGCTGAAATCAACTCTTTGTCGAAATCTGTAGGTCAATTGATGAAGGAAGGAAAGAAGGAAGAGGCCGAGGCTGCAAAGGCTAAGGTGGCTTCTTTGAAAGATAATTCTAAGGAGTTGCAAGAGAAGATGGACAACGCCCAAAAGGAGATCAACAACATCCTCTATACAATTCCTAATATGCCATACGACGAAGTTCCAGAAGGTTCTACTGCCGAGGACAACGTGGTTGTTAAGATGGGCAACGAAATCCCAACTTTGGAGAACGCTTTGCCTCACTGGGAGTTGGCTAAGAAGTACGACTTGATTGACTTCGACTTGGGTGTTAAGATTACAGGTGCAGGTTTCCCTGTTTACAAAGGCAAGGGTGCTCGCTTGCAAAGAGCCCTCATCAACTTCTTCTTGGACGAGGCTCGTGAGGCTGGCTACATGGAGATTATGCCTCCAACAGTAGTGAATCAAGCTTCTGGCTTCGGTACAGGACAATTGCCAGACAAGGAAGGTCAAATGTATCACTGCGAGGTGGACGACTTGTATTTGATCCCAACGGCCGAGGTGCCTGTGACTAACATTTATCGTGACGTCATCTTGGACGAGAAGGATCTTCCGATCAAGAATTGTGCATACACGCAATGCTTCCGTCGTGAGGCTGGCTCATACGGTAAGGATGTTCGTGGTTTGAACCGTTTGCACGAGTTCTCTAAGATTGAGATTGTACGCATCGATACACCAGAGCATTCAGCAGAGTCTCATAAAGAGATGTTGGCTCACGTCGAGAGTTTGGTTAAGAAATTGGAACTTCCATACAGAATCCTTCACCTTTGTGGTGGCGATATGAGCTTTACGGCTGCTACTTGCTTTGACTTCGAGGTTTACTCGGCAGCACAAGGTCGTTGGTTGGAGGTTTCTTCCGTATCTAACTTCGACAACTATCAGGCAAATCGTTTGAAGTGCCGTTATAAAGGTGCAGACAAGAAGGCTCAACTTTGCCACACATTGAACGGTAGTGCAATGGCTTTGCCTCGTATCGTAGCCGCATTGTTGGAGAACAATCAGACTCCTAAGGGCATCCGCATCCCTAAGGTGTTGGTTCCTTATACTGGATTTGAATACATCGACTAATAAATATTTGTCAGTCGTAAAAAGAATAGGAGATGGCTTGTCGTAAGTCATCTCCTTTTTGTTGGTGCCAGTTTTCTGTTGGCCCCACTGTGTCCTTTAAAACGGGCTAATTTGAGCCAAGTTGTTTTTTCGCAATACTAAATACGTTTTCGTGAGCAGAAAAATTTCACTTTCATAATATTTCTTCTTAAATTTGCATATTGTAAGTAGTAATGCGTAAAATTGTAAACGATGAATATTTCGTATAATTGGTTAAAGCAATACATCAATCTTGACATCGAACCAGAAGAGGTGTCAAAGATTTTGACCTCTATAGGTTTGGAAGTTGGTGGTGTAGAAGAAGTACAGACGATCAAGGGTGGACTTGAAGGACTTGTAGTCGGAGAAGTTTTGTCTGCCGACAACCATCCAGATTCAGACCACCTTCACGTGGCAAAGGTGAATATCGGTAGCGGTGAGCCATTGCAAATCGTGTGTGGAGCAGCCAACTGTCGCGCTGGAATTAAGACGATAGTAGCAACAATCGGTACTAAATTATATTCAGGCGATGAGTGCTTCACCATTAAGAAGTCAAAACTTCGTGGTGTTGAGTCCTATGGTATGCTTTGCGCAGAGGACGAAATCGGTGTCGGAACAAGTCACGATGGTATTATCGAGTTGCCTGCCGACGCTGTCATCGGTACGCTTGCAAAAGATTATTACAACGTAAAGAGCGATTACGTGATTGAGGTGGACATCACCCCTAACCGTATCGACGCCACTTCACACTACGGTGTGGCAAGAGACTTGGCGGCCTATTTCGCTCTTCACAATCCGAAATATAAGCTAACTAAGCCAGAGGTTAGCGCTTTCAAGGTAGAAAACAACAGCCTTCCTATCAAGGTGACGGTGGAGAACACGGACGCTTGTCCACGTTACTCGGGTGTATCTATCTCAGGAGTAACCATCAAGGAGTCTCCAGAGTGGTTGCAAAATTATCTCCGCATCATCGGTTTGAGACCAATCAACAACGTGGTCGATGTTACAAACTACGTTCTTCACTCAATGGGTCAACCTATGCACGCATTTGATGCGGACAAGATTTCAGGAAAGCACCTCATCGTGAAGAATTTGGCTGACGGCACGAAATTCACTACGCTCGATGGCGTTGAGCGTACTTTGAGTTCAGCAGACTTGATGATTTGTGACGAGAAAGGCGGTATGTGTATCGCTGGTGTGTTTGGTGGCTTGGAGTCTGGTGTGACAGACGCTACAAAGAACGTATTCTTGGAGAGCGCATACTTCAACCCGGTTTCAGTCAGAAAGACGGCTCGTCGCCATGGCTTGAATACAGACGCATCTTTCCGTTATGAGAGAGGTTGCGACCCGAATAACACTATCTATATCTTGCATTTCGCCGCTCTCTTGGTAAAAGAGGTTGCTGGTGGTACCATCTCAAGCGAAGTGTTCGACAACTATCCAACTCCTGTGGCTCCGTTCCCTGTCGAATTAACTTACGATCGCATCAACTCTTTGATCGGTAAGGAGATTACGAAGGACGAGGTGAAGACCATCTTGAAGGGATTGGAGATTGAGGTGAAGTCAGAGACGGATACAACTTTGCAGTTGGCTGTTCCTACTTATCGTGTTGATGTTCAACGCGATGTAGATGTCATCGAAGATTTGCTTCGTATCTATGGCTACAATAATGTATTGCCTGGCACTTCGTTGAAGGCATCCATTTCGTACTCAACGAGACCAAACAGCTACAAATTGCAAAATTTGGTTTCTGAGCAACTTACAGGCTGTGGATTCAATGAGATTTTGAACAACTCGTTGACCAAGTCTGCATACTACGAGAACTTGGCTTGCTTGCCAGTGGCCAACTCAATTATGGTGATGAACCCATTGAGCAACGATTTGAACTGTATGCGCCAAACGCTTCTCTTTGGAGGATTGGAGAGCATCGCTTACAATATCAACCGCAAGAACGGCAACATCAAATTCTACGAGTTTGGTAACTGCTATTTCTTCGATGCAAACAAAGAGCAAACGGCAGAGGCTCCATTGAAGCCTTATTCAGAGAACTATCACTTAGGCATCTGGGTTTCTGGTAACAAGACCGAGCAAAGTTGGGTAGGCAAGCAGGAGAAGACTTCCTTCTATCAACTTCGTGCTTATGTTGACAATGTTTTGGCTCGTATGGGTGTGAACTTGAAGAGGGTGGTGTATGGCGCTTATTCGGATGATTTGTTGTCTGAGGGTATCTCAATCTATACACCAACGGGCAAGTTGTTGGGTGTGATGGGTATTGTTGACGCTAAGCAAAGAAAGCGTTTCGATATCGACGATGAGGTTTACTATGCAGACATCCATTGGAACAATGTTTTGTCTGAAATAAAGAACTTCAGAGTGTCATACACAGACATTTCTAAGTTCCCAGAGGTGAAGCGTGATTTGGCCTTGTTGATAGACAAGACTGTTCAATTTGCTGACATTGCCAAGATTGCCAATGAAACGGAGAAGAAGCTTTTGAAGGATGTATATCTGTTCGACGTTTACGAAGGCAAGAATCTGGAGGCCAACAAGAAATCTTACGCTGTAAGTTTCATCTTGCAAGACGAGAACAAGACGTTGACAGACAACCAAATCGATGGCATTATGAAGAAACTTATCAAGAATTACGAAGATAAGTTGGGCGCAAAGATTAGATAATCGGTTAATCATTCAATAGGAGAGTCCCATTCGTTTTACGAGTGGGACTTTTTCGTTTCGTATTGCTAATTTATTTTAATCTGCACCTACAGTTTTGAATATCTAAAATTTTATTCGTAAATTCGTCAATATTAAAGGTTTGTTTCGATAATGGAGCAACCTTCCCTTATCAGATTAAAATAGAAAGCGTATGTCAAATTTTGCAGAGTTAGTAAGAAAGAGAAGAAGTATAAGGAAGTTCGAAGATCGTCCGGTAGAAGCAGAGAAGTTGGATGCGATTGTTCGTGCGGGATTGATGGCACCATCGTCCAAGAATTGTACCCCTTGGCAGTTTGTCGTTGTTGATGACAAAGAGGCATTGAAGAAATTTTCCGTTTGCCGTGAGATGGGTTGCAAGTTTATGGAAGGAGTAGCCGCTGCTATCGTAGTTCTTGCTGACGGCACAAAGAGCGACGTGTGGGTGGAGGATGCCTCTATTGCTGCCATCGTGATGCAGTTGCAGGCTGAAGACTTGGGATTAGGCTCTTGCTGGATGCAAGTACGCAACCGTCAAAAGGAGGAAAACCTTTCGACAGAAGACTATATCAAGGCAATCATCAATGCACCAGCCGAGATGAAAGTCGAATGCGTAATCGGTCTCGGATACAAGTTGGAGGAGAAGAAACCATTTGATGATAGTCGTTTGCAACTTGATAAGGTTCATAAAAATACATTTTGAGTCGATTGTATATAAATGATTGATTGATAAAAGAATTTTTAGTGCGAACGAGTCTTTTGTTTGTTCGTATATGATGTATTCGTAATAAAATATACAAAAAAGATATGGCAGAGTTGTCTGATAATGCAAAGAAGGGGTGGGCGTTCACCCTCATTATGTTTGGTATTCTGTTTTTCATAAAGCAGACCAGCATTTTGCCCACTACGGCAGAAAATTTAATTATGGATTGGCATAATTATCCGCTTTATGCCGCTGTCATTT
>JAKSLA010000099.1 GCA_024401455.1 Paludibacteraceae bacterium
GCTTGCAGTTTGTCACTGTGGTACCATACTTTGGTGACTGAGCCGTGGGGTACCTCTTGTACTTTGTAGAGTTGGCTCTCTTTCCCGTCGATTAGGAAAATGTTGCTTAGCGTGACAACGTCGCGGGAGAGAAACACGTTGGAAGGATCGTTGATTTTGAGCCCGTCCATTAGGAATGAGTAACTATACAACTCGGCATCCAATGCCTTCGGTGTTGTATATTCCCATATTCCGTTTTCTCCTTCTTTCATTTCTGCTTTTTCTCCGTTTTTAAGGAAATCGCCTACAACTTCTGCCTTGACGGCTTTAGGTGCTTTGAGGCGGAAGGTTACTGTGTTGTCCTTGTTTATTTCAGGTGAGTGGCATGGCGTTTTCCACCATAGATTCTCTTGACTGAAACATTGTAGGGATGCGTTGATTAATAGTAACGCGGCAAAAACTTTTTTTAGCATAATCTTGTTTATTAAAGGGTTGCGTGAATTTTGAATGGCGGACTGTGCCTCCCGTTTTATCAATAACTCTTTAACCTTTGTTTATTCGATTTCCTTTGTTCCCTTTTCTGCTTCAACTTCGTCGCTTATGACCGTGATATGTAATCCGTTACGTTTTGCCCATTTCATAGCCTTTGAGTCTTCTTTGCATTTCACCATTGGCTTGCCAACGCAGTCTTTCTCGAACTTCTCTACAGAATTAGGGATGACGATTGACTTCATGCTGGCTGAATAGAAAGAGCCTTTCTTCAAAATCTTCACACCTTCAGGGATTTCGGCCTCCTTCAATTGTGTTTTGTAGAAGGCGTTTTCTCCGATGTATCTTACTTCTTTTTGGATTGTAGCCGTCTTTAAACTTGCAACATTGCTGAATAGTTCATTAGGAATGGCGGTTACTCTCATGCCGAATCGTACATGGGTGAGGCGTTTGCATCCTTTGAAAATGTTAGCTTCGCATTGCGCTTTCCCTATGACATTGTAGTTGACCGTCTCCAAGCGTTTCATGTTTCTGAATGTCTCAGAAGAGATAATCTCCACATTTTCAGGAATGGTGATTTGTTTGGCACCGCAACCGTCGAATGCGCCTTTGTATGTCATGTAGCGCATGGTGGAAGGGAAAACAATGTTGTTCGAACTCATGTGTCCTTGTAATCGGTTGGCATAGCCTTGAATGCTGATGGTGCCTTCCGGAATGCAGAGAGAGTCTCCCATGATTTGAGGTCTCTTGAAAGGCGACTCCTTAATTGCCTTTACTTGTGGGGCTGAGAGGCGGTAGGCGGTCCATTTCTGCAAAGTCTCGCCTTTCATTGGAATGATTTCGTAGAAAGTGGTGAATCCCATTTCATAAATGGTTTCGTCCGCTTCGCCTTTGTTGATGATGGTCTTAGCCCAAAGGCCCGTCCATTGGTCACCTTCTCCACCTTGTCCTAAATTAATATGCACTTCGGTTGCATTGTTGTTACGTCTCAATCCGTCGATGACAACATTGTATCTGTACTCCGTTGTGTCGGGTTTGCTTTTTTCGATGATGGCAACAACAGGAACGTTGTTTTTCAAACTGCGGCGAAGCATTCGTTCGATTTCCTCCTTGGTGTTGTAAAGCATCGACAGCGTGTTTATTGTCGCAGGTACGTGGTTGCTTACGAGGTAATTGAACGGAGGACGGTCGATTGTGTCGTTCGCCCATGGGTGATTGAGCATATTGGCAACATTCTCAATATAGTGAACATAGTCAGTCATGCCGTCTTGTTGAAGTTTACTTTTCAAGTTGAATCGTATAGGAATATTCTCTATGTCGGCTTTGTTTGCGTCAAAGTCGTTTAGATAGACGTTGTTGTAAGTGGCATAGCAGTCTGACCCGGCTACGTTGAGGTCAGCGTGGAAAAATACTTGTCCGAAAGCGACCGCTTCGGATAGCCCTCTCTCTTTCTTGACGTCGCCATATTTGCCGGAACGATATAATTCTGCGATTGGTTGGTGCCAATTGGTTTCGAGCATCGGCTTTATGCTGTTCACGCCAATTTCGGCATTGGCTCTATATACATAATCGTTTCGGTGCTTCTGGGCGTATGCCTCTGCCGGAGAGCCTTTTATGACAATCATTTTGGTGTCGCTTGGAATGGCGTGCGCACCGATGAACCTTACCGAGGCAGGGATGGTGATGGACTTCATGGAGACGCATCCGCTGAAGGCTTCAGCACCGATGCGGGCGCACCCGTGCGGAATTGTTACGTCTTTCATGTTTTGGCAGTTTTTAAATGCACTGTCACCGATTTCAACCAAGGTTTCTGGCAAGGAAATCTCTTTGAGCCGTGTATAGTTTATGTATTGTTTTGATTTGATGGTCAATACGCCTTCGTCGATTTTCAATATTCCGTTGCGGATGGTCCTTTTGTCGTATTCTTCCCGGCTGATGACTTTTACGGCGCATGTCGTCGATTTGTCATTTACTTTTAACGTGATGTCGGCAATGCCTATGCGGTTGGCACGGATGCTGTTTTTGTCAGTCACCTCTGCCACGTCCGGATTGGATGATTTCCATTGGATTTCCTCTATCTTGATGTCGTCTGGGAATAGAAAATAAGAAAGGTGGGCTGCATTCGGAGGCGTGAGTATGAACGTATCCTTTTGAAATGCTATTCTGTTGAGTTTTGTCGGGTCGTTGGAACCTTCGCCCATTTTATCCAACAAATCTTGTCCGGCCATAGACTGAATGCCGAATAGCAATGACAATAAAGCAAGCCCTAAATTTAATTTTTTATTTGCCATAATAGTTTCACTAAATAATTTCTTTGTGATTTCCCGTTTCTGTTTAGAACCAACGGTGTAGTGCCATCTTGTGTAATGATAGTTTGCACGTTGGCGGATGTTTGTATGTCTGTCAGGGGATGCCCCTTTGGCATACAACAAGTTCACAAAATTTCTTTGTGAATTTCTAAAGAATTATCGAGAAAAGCAAATAAAACATCAGACATTTAATGAGTAATAGAGATGATTCTCCTAAAATAGGACAGGAATAATCGTTGAGTCTTCAGAAAAGGATTGTTTATGTCGATGCGACAAATGTCCTCAACCGCTATGCGTTGTGCGAATGTTTATCAATTCGTAAGTCATAATTGTCGAAAGCAATCCGTTTCTTATCATTCTTCCATCACCTTCCAGCAAGCCACCTTGCGCGTCTTCTCATCAAATACGATGCCGATGGAATGGACCTCTTCGCTTTCATTCCTGTACTTTTCGGCATAGCCTTTCTGCCTCAACTGTTCAAGTGCCTCTTCGAGCAACTGAGCTTTTTTCTCGTCAGGATTTGTTTCGTCTGCCCTCATCATCTTGAGTTCAAACACGAGCGCCATCTTTGCCGTTTGTGCCACGATATCAACACGTTGACTCGCCTCCATAATTTCGCATTGGTTGGGGATGCCAAACAGGCAGAACAATGTGCGGAGATGGTTGCGGAAATAGCCTTCTGTGATTTCACCCGCATTCTCGTAGGGAATGCCCGAGAAGAAGTTGCATACCTTCTCCATGAAGGCATTGACATCCTGATTATCGAGATCTTTGGTAAGAAGAAGCAAAAGCGGTTTAAGTGAGCAATTGTTGTTTTTCTTGATTGTCAGAATATTCTTATACCAACTGTCACGAATTTCTTTGTTCGGAAAATCATATCTTATAGACCATGTGAATTTTGATATTTCCGCCCACTCAGCAATCGAAAGATAACCTGACTGAAACGCTACAGATCTTAGGTCAAGTTCATTCAAATCATATTTATCGTCGTTTTCGTCAAACACCCATTCCTTCGTCAAATCCTGAAGTTTGAACGGATTGTCTTTCACCATATTGAGCAAAAAACGAGGTGTTCCGGTTTCGATCCAATAATTGTCAAATCTTTTGTTTACAAATAATTTTCCAACCGATACCGGATTATAGACGGACTCACATCTGCTGACGAATCTCATGCCATTGTAGTATAATTTCATATACGCAAGAAACTCGTCGCGACTGACATCAAATTTCTTTGCCAAGTCATCAATATGTTCGGCAAAATCCTGACGAAGTTCCTCTTCTGTATATCCCAACAAAGTCGCATAATCCTCATTTCTTGTCAAATCCGTAGGATTGTTGGCTCCAGAAAAAAGCGAGACATGAGCAAATTTAGTGACACCCGTGATGAAGACAAAACGCTCCTTGTCGTTGGCGGTTTTCAATCTTTGATAAAAATCGGCCATTAAATCAACGACCTCATTGGAATATGGTTTGAACATAGAATCAAGAATAGGCTTGTCGTATTCATCGATAAGCACAACCACATTCTTCTTGTACTTTCTATATACCGAATCAATAAGATTGTCAAACATCGTTGGTACGTCAGAATCTGCAATCTCGACCTCCAAATCTCTGCAAGATTTAATCAACTGCATCTTCATAGCCGATTCTATCGCTCCAATCCCTTCATACGACGACCCACTTGCCAAATCCAGATGAATTATAGGATAAACCTCCCACGCATCAGGTGCAAGCCGTTCGATTTCAAGTCCTTTGAACAGATCTTTCTTGCCTTGGAAGAACGCTTTGAAAGTGGAAAGCAACAGACTCTTGCCGAAACGACGCGGGCGGGAGAGGAAGAAACTTTTAGTCTTTCCCATCACAATTTTTGCCACAAAGGCCGTCTTATCGACATATAGGGCATCGCTTGTAATCAAATCCTCAAATGTGAATATGTCAGTTGCGATTTCTTTCATTTTCTTCCTCCTTTATTCCGACTCGACAAAGATACTCAATTAATTCATAATTCATACCATCTTCCAGCAAGCCACCTTGCGTGTCTTCTCGTCGAACACAATGCCGATGGAATGAACTTCTTCGCTCTCATTTTTATACTTTTCCGCATAGCCTTTCTGCCTCAACTGTTCAAGTGCCTCTTCGAGCAACTGAGCTTTTTTCTCGTCAGGATTTGTTTCGTCTGCCCTCATCATCTTGAGTTCAAACACGAGCGCCATCTTTGCCGTTTGTGCCACGATATCAACACGTTGGCTCGCCTCCATAATTTCGCACTGGTTGGGGATGCCGAACAAGCAGAACAAAGTGCGAAGATGGTTGCGGAAATAGCCTTCCGTGATTTCTCCCGCATTCTCGTAGGGAATGCCAGAGAAGAAGTTGCATGCCTTCTCCATGAAGGCATTGACATCCTGATTGTTAAGATCGTCTGACAAAGAAATCAACAATGGATTAAGTGAAAAATTAGAGTTTCTCTTTAGACTCAGAATGTTTTTATACCAACTGTCGCGGATCTCAATATTAGGGAAATCGTATCTTATAATCCACTTCGTAGGAGAATATTTTTTCCATTCTGCAATAGATAGATACCCTGTTTGAAAAGCGACACTTTGTAATTTCAAATCGTCCAAGTCATATTTGTAATCATTCTCATCCACCATCCACTGCTGAGTGATGTCATTCAACTCGAACGGGTTGTTTCTTACCATATCCAGTAAGAATCTCGGTGTGCCCGTATTTATCCAATAGTTGTCAAAATCCTGCTTGTTGAAAAATTCTCCTATAGAAACCGGGTTGTAAACAGATTCGCAAGCTCTTACAAATCTGACTCCGTTATAGTTCAATTTCAAATTATGAAGGAGTTCATCACGACTCATTTCTAATTCAGAAGCGGCGGCATCGATATGCTCACAGAAGTTACCTCTCATTTCGTCCTCAGTATAGCCCAACATAGTCGCAAAGTTTTTGTCTCTTGTCAAATCCTTAATGTTGTTGGCTCCAGAGAAAAGCGAAACATGAGCAAATTTGGTTACACCAGTTATAAAGACAAAACGCTCCTTATCGTTGGCGGATTTCAATCTTTGATAAAAATCAGCCATTAATTCAACGACCTCATTGGAATAAGGTTTGAACAAAGAATCAAGAATAGGCTTGTCGTATTCATCGATAAGCACAACCACATGCTTCTTATATTTTCTATAAACCGAATCTATAAGATTGTCAAACATAGTTGGCACATCGGAATCCGCAATCTCGACATCCAAATCTCTGCAAGATTTAATCAACTGCATCTTCATAGCCGATTCTATCGCTCCGACACCCTCATACGATGAGCCGCTGGCAAGATCCAGATGAATCACAGGATATGTCTCCCACACATCAGGAGCGAGACGTTCAATCTCAAGACCTTTGAACAAATGCTTTTTACCCTGGAAGAACGCTTTGAAAGTGGAAAGCAACAGACTCTTGCCGAAACGACGCGGGCGGGAGAGGAAGAAACTTTTAGTCTTTCCCATCACAATTTTTGCCACAAATGCCGTCTTATCGACATATAGAGCATCACATTTAATCAAATCCTCAAATGTGAATATATCCGTTGCAATTTCTTTCATATTCATTCTTCTTTATTCCTATCGCAACAAAGATACTAAAAATCCGTGAATATCTTCTCTTGGTTTGGAGCATGGGCTCATGTCATAAATAAAGCCAATCGCTTTGTTGTGTCGTTAGTTTGATAAATCCTCCGTTTGTGGGGTTTCGTTTGGTAGTGTGTCTGGGGTTGCGAAGGGGGGGACGACCTCGGTTTGACTGTCTGTCGTATTTTCCTCCGTTGGGTCTAAGGGAAGAGGCTCTTCGTCAAAGTCTTTCACAAGTTTCTTCAACGGAATGCCTTCGATTTCTACGTCTTTGAGAACGCCTTCTCCGTTTTTCACCGCTACAAGGGCGTAAGCATCCTTCCTGTTGTCGCGTAAAGCTTTGTTGATTATCCGTTCGGCTTTCTTGCAATCCTCTTGGTTCATCCATACTTTGTTGAACGGATAGGAGATATTGGCTGTGGAGTCGAAAGAATAATATTTGACTTTTGCTTGTATGGAATTTTCCGTTTGCTCGTTGTCGAAATAGTCGGGTATGGCACATCCTGTACTGTCTTCTTTGAAGTGGATGTAATATTGGTTGTCTTCTACATATTGCTCCGTTTTTATTACGTTGTCTTTGAATCGAATCCTCAAGTAGTCTCCGCGAAAAAAGTCCTTGGGATCGTATCCTTGTAGCCTGAATTTTAAAATTGTCTCACTGTTTGAAATGGAATGATAGTGGTAAATCGTGTAAAATACGAGTGAGAATTGAGCCACTACGATTAGACAGAAAAAAATCCACTTCTTATTTATTTGATTCAAGTTCATGGGCTTTCTTTTTTGAGATTAGATATCGGTTCATAAAAATAAGAGCTACTCCTAACAATATGAGAATGATTCCGTTGAGGAAGTAAGGCATGTTGAGCGAGAACGTCCATGCAAATAGGGCAACGATTGCCGTGTTCATCTCAATCAAGTCGTATTTTTGGCAACTCTCGTGAATGGCGTAGATGATGATGGCAATGGCGATGATGCTTAATAATTCGCCGGAGATTACCGCGAAAAGAGCATAGGCTAATCCTATCCATTCCTGCCATTGGGGCGTTATCTTCTTAGTCGCTTTGTAAATAAGTGCGCCAACTAAGGGAAGACCAATAATGGAGATGGCTTTCAGGAAATTCATCAGAGAGTTAGTGTAGTACTCCCAATGGATATTGTTGTCGAATGCGTAAATGACTATTCCCAAAAAGAACGTGAAGTAAAACCCTAATTTCAAGGATAATCCTCGGCTCGGTATCTGCGTACTCTGATTGATGAACTGGTGTATGACAAAGAAGAGAGAGGCAACGACACAGAAATAGAGGGCTATTGAATTATCATTCAATGGAAAGAGGTGGTCGATCAGATTATAGGAGAAGTAGGCCACCGTAAACGGAAGCAGCGCCACTCTTAGCCGAACCAAGAAATCTTCTTTCCACTTGAAATAGTAGAGGTAGAGGAAAATAATGTCAGCCACCACGATGATGAGGGTGGTGTAAAATACGAATCCCTTCCTGCATGTAAAGATTGCTGAAAG